>DASXNK010000088.1 GCA_036495095.1 Candidatus Dormiibacterota bacterium
TGGCAACGATCACACCTCCCTGCCCACGCCCTGGCCCGGGGCCGCCGGCCGGGCTGATCGGGCGGGTCAGCCGGTGAGCTCGGCGACGATCTCCGCCGCGGGCGCCACCGCCTGGACGCCGCCGACGCCCTGCCCCGCGTAGAGCGCCATCGCCCGGATGTGCCCGGAGGTGGCACGCCTCGGGGGTGCGGTGGCCCAGCGCGGCACCGGCATGTGGACGCCGCCGTGGACCGCCTCCCCGGCCACCTCGGCCTCGAGCGCAGCCGCCGCGTCCAGGCACGAGCGCAGCACCCGGTGGGGCGCATCCGGCCAGCCGGCGGAGAACGCCTCGGTGAGCACGGTGTCGTCGCCGCCCGCGGCGAGCAGCGCCTCGACGTAGCGGGGGTGCGCATCCGCCTCCCGGGAGGCGATGAAGCGGGTCCCCACCCGCACCCCGGCGGCGCCGGCGGCCAGGACGGCGGCGACACCCCGAGCGGTGGCGATGCCGCCCGACGCCACCACCGGGAGGTCGACCGCGGCGAGCACCTCGGCGAGCAGCGGCAGCAGGCCGAGACCGCCGCGGACGTGGCCGCCCGCCTCGACGCCCTGGGCGACGACCAGGTCGCAACCCGCGCCGGCGGCGGCCCGTGCCTCCCGTGCCGACCCCACCTGCCAGCCGGCCAGG
The DNA here is from genome assembly GCA_036495095.1 of Candidatus Dormiibacterota bacterium. Lineage (NCBI taxonomy): Bacteria > Bacillati > Candidatus Dormiibacterota > Candidatus Dormiibacterota bacterium. The sequence goes on from DASXNK010000088.1 coordinate 665, forward strand.
GCGCCGCCGGCGTGCACCAGCCCGACCAGGGTGGGGTCGGGGACGCCGTAGAAGAAGTCGACGACGCCCACCCGCGAGGCGGCGAGCGCGACGCACTCGCGGTCGACGAAGGGGACGAGGAAGTTCACCCCGCAGGACCCGCGGAGGTCCGCCGGGATGGCGTCGAGGACGGCGGGGAGGGTCACGGAGGAGAGGGTCGCGGCGGCGACCATCCCGTGAGCGCCGGCCCCGGCGACGGCCGTGGCGAGCTCCGGCCCGCCGGCGATCCCGCCCATCGGCGCCTGCTGGAGCGGCAGCCTGCATCCCACCAGCTCGGTGAACCGCGTCGACCTCACCGGCGCCGGCCCCGGCCCCGGTGGCGCTGGCCGGTGGAGAGGTCGCGCACGCCCCGGGTGCGCCGCGGGCCCCTGGTGTCCATCGCCTTCACCGAGGCGATCGGCCAGAGCTGGTGCTCGATCTCGGCGAGGCCGGCGCCGGTGACCGCCTCCACCACCTCCCGGCTCGACTTGTACACGTGGCTGGACTCGTCGAGGGGCACCCGGCCGTCGGTGTTCACCAGCACGCCGGCGGACCGGTACTCCTCGTCGACCACCTCCTGGGAGAGCGAGCGCATCGCCTGGCCCCGCGCCATCCGGCGTCCGGCACCGTGGTTGACGCTGAAGCCGCTCTCGACCGCGCCGGGCAGCGGGCGGAGGATGTACGACCAGTCCCTGTTCGACCCGGGGATGAGCACCGGGTGGCCGGTCGCCTCCCAGGGGGTGCCGGCGAGCTGCGGGTGGCCGGCGGGGAGGGCGCGGGTCGCGCCCTTGCGGTGCACCCAGACGTCGCCGAGCTCCGGGTGCCACTCCCGCTGCACCAGGTTGTGCGAGATCTCGTAGACCAGCTCGAGGTCGGCCTTGAACACCCGCCGGAACGCGGCGGAGATCTCCTCGAAGATGGCCAGGCGGTTGACGATCGCGTAGTTGGCGCCGGCCGCCACCGCGTTGAGGTAGGAGCGGTGGTGCGGGCTGTCGGGGGTGAAGTAGCCGAGGTCGAGGTGGGTGATCTCGTCCGGCCGCTCCTCCCGGGCCATGTGGAAGTAGTTGGTGGCCATGCCGTGCCCGAAGCCGCGGCTGCCGGTGTGCACCTGGACGAAGAGGAGGCCGTCCTGGTTGCGCTGCAGCTCGATGAAGTGGTTGCCGCCGCCGAGGCTGCCGAGCTGGATGATGCCGCGCTCGGGCGTGCCCGCCATGTGCCAGGGGACGTCCCAGTCGTCGTCGACGGGGATGACCTGGCGCTCGGCGCGCTGGCGGTCGACACGGTCGCCGTACCGGGAGACGTAGTAGTCCGCGCCGCCGCGAATGATGCGCTGGAACTCGTCGCGGTCGATGCCCGCCAGCCGGGCGGTGCGGCCGGCGGTGCCGGCGCCCATGCCGATGCGCTCGATCACCTCGCGGTTGAACCGCAGGCAGCGGTCGCGGGTCGCCGCCGCCGCGGGCACGTCGCTGCGTGCCGACACCATCCCGCAGCCGATGTCGTAGCCCACCGGGCCCATGGCGATGGGGCCGTCGGTGAGGATCACGCTGCCCACCGGGACCCCGTAGCCGTAGTGCGCGTCCGGGGTGATGCACACCATCCGGACCCCGGGGAAGTGGGCGGCGTTGACGATCTGCCGGTAGACGTTGTCCTCCAGGTCCTCGAGCAGCCGGTGGGTCATGAAGATGCGCACCGGCACCTCGCCGAGGTCCTCGCCGCGCAGGTCGAACCAGCCGCGGGCGCTGTCCTCGGCGAGGGCCTTCCAGCGGTGGGCGTCGGCCAGCCGCGCCGGGGCGCCGGCGGTGCGGGGGGTGAGGGTCGGCTCGCGATCGGGCACGGAGGAGCAGTCTATGCCCGGGTCCGCGTCAGGAATACCGGCGGCGGCCCCTGGGTACGCTGATCGGGTCATGCCCGAGAACCCCCGGCTGGTGTGGCAGGCGTCGCTCTTCGAGGAGTCCGGCGCGCCCCGAGTGGATCACGACTTCCGCGGGCTGGTGCGGCACCAGCTCGACGCCTCCGCGTGGGTCGACCACGTCCCCGGCTGGCTGGCGCACGCCGACGAGATGTTCGCGTGGCTGCTCGACCGGGCCCCCTGGGAGGAGACCGAGCAGGAGCTCTACGGCCGCACCATCGCCACCCCGCGGCTGATCGCGCGCTGGCCCCACCGCCCCGGAGAGATCGCCCTGCCGCCCGTCCTCGAGGACATCCGCGGTGCCCTCGTGGAGCGGTACCGGCGGCCCTTCGACTCGGTCAGCGCCAACCTCTACCGCGACGGACGCGACAGCGTCGCCTGGCACGGCGACCGGATCGCCCGGACCGTGGTCGACCCGCTGGTCGCGATCCTGTCCCTCGGCCATCCCCGACGGTTCCTGCTCCGCCCCCGAGGCGGCGCGACGAGGCTGACCCTCGATCCCCAGCACGGCGACCTCGTCGTCATGGGCGGGACCAGCCAGCGGCGGTGGCAGCACACCATCCCCAAGGTGGCGTCCGCCGGGCCTCGGATCAGCGTGACCCTGCGTCACGGCGCCGAGAGCGGGGCGCCGGGCGGTCAGGAGGAGGCGGTGCGGGTGGGCGGGACCCAGCTGGCCAGCGTCCAGCTGCCCCGGGGCCGCTGCTCCCAGACCAGGTAGGAACCGCACTCGCAGATGCCCTCGAGCTGCGACCCGGCATCGAGCCAGCCGGCGGCCCGGGTGACCTCGTCGTCCCAGGAGGCGGAGCATTGCGGGCAGGCGCGCCCGCCGATCGGGGTGTCCACGGTGGATGGGATGGGAGCGCTCAACACGCCGCGACCTCCTCAGACTGCCGCCCTCGAGAGGGTGGGGGCGGGGGAGCGCCGGGTCGTTCCATCCCACCTCTCTTGGTCGAAGAGTACACGAGGGATATCAGGATGTAAACCGATCAGGTGTTAGATTCGGCCGCCGGAGAGCGC
>DASXNK010000089.1 GCA_036495095.1 Candidatus Dormiibacterota bacterium
TCGTCGCCACCATGCTCGGTGGCTTCGACGACGCCGCCGTGCGGGCGTCGGTGCGGGAGCGCAGCCGGGCGCTCTGCCGCCGCTTCCCGCTCGCCTACCGCTCCGCTCCGTGAGCCGCGGCCGGTGATCGCCGACCTCCAGAGCGCCCCCTGGTACCCGGCCCTCCTGCCCTTCCTGCTCGCCTCGGCGGTCACCTGCGCGGCGGTGCCGCCGAGCATGTGGCTGGCGCGGCGGGTGGGGGCGGTCGACCGCCCCGACGCCGAGCGGCGCATCCACAGCCGGCCGACCCCGCGGCTCGGCGGCATCGCCATGTTCGCCGGCTTCGCCGTCGCCGTCGCCGTGTTCGGCTCGGGGGTGCCGGAGCGCTGGCAGGTGGTGGCGGTCACCGCGGCGATCACGGTGGCGATGGCGGTCGACGACGTGCTCCGGCTCCCCGCCTGGTCGAAGCTGCTGATCGAGATGGGGGCGGGGATCATGGTCGCCGTCCTCGGCATCACCATCACCTTCTTCGGATTCCGGTCCCACCCCGGGGGCATCCTCGACCTCGGCCTGCTCGCCGTCCCGGTCACGGTGGTCTGGCTGGTGGGCATGCAGGTGTCGATCAACCTGCTCGACGGCGCCGACGGCGTCGCCAGCGGGGTGGTCGCCATCGTCGCGGGGGTGCTCCTGCTCGCCGCCATCAACCGGCTGGGGGGGCCGGAGAACGGGGTCCAGAACGGGGTCATCGTGATGAGCGGCGCGCTGATGGGCTGCTGCTTCGGCTTCCTCTACTGGAACATGGCCCCGGCACGGGCCTTCATGGGCGACTCCGGGAGCCACTTCCTGGGGGTCGCGGTGGGAACGATCACGGTGCTCGGCACCGCCAAGGTGGCGGTGGCCCTGACCATCCTCGTGCCATTGGTGAGCCTCGGCCTGCCCATCGGCGACACCGCCTTCGCAATCGTGCGGCGGCGGCGGGCGGGCACCGGCATCGCCGCGCCGGACGCCGGCCACCTCCACCACCGTCTGCTCGCGCTCGGGCTCAGCCAGCGCGAGACCGCCCTCGCCTTCTACCTGGCGACCACCATCCTCGGCTGCATCGCTCTCGGCATCTTCGGCCACCGCAAGGTGCTCGCCATCGCGGCGGTGCTGCTGGTGGTGGCGCTGGTCATGCTGCTGTGGCGGAGCCGCCGGCGCACCCCCGAGGGTGACCGGCGCCCGTTCCTCTCCCGAGGGGCCGCGGTGCCCACCCGCGCCCGCCGCGGCGGCGAGGCCGACTGAAGCGCCCGGCGGCGCCGTCGGGTGCCGAGCTCGCCGGCATGGGCCTCTACCTGTGCCTGGCGGTGGTGATCCCTCTGTTCATCGGGCTTCGTATCGATGACCGGCTGCACAGCACCCCGGTCGGGCTCGGGCTCGGGCTCCTTGTTGGTATCGTTGCAGGGTTTTCCGGATTCTTCCTGAGGTTCAGACGCTACCTGTGATGGGTCGAAGCGCGACATTGGAGACCACACGCATGGTGCGCGCCGGCAGCATCGTCTGCGCCGGCGCCGCGGTGCTGTGCGTGCTCGCCGGCCTCGCCGTGGGACAGCCCGCGGGCGGCGCCGTGGTCGGGCTCGGGCTGCTCATCGGCGCCGTCAACCCGCTGGTGGTGCAGCTGCTGCTGCGGCTGGGGCTGAACCCGGGCGCGACCAGCATGACCCGTCTCGGAGTGTTCACCGCGGTGGTGATCGCCGCCGGCTTCGCGGTGGGCGTGAGCCGGGCCTGGCTGCTGGTGCTCGGAGTGGCCGCCGCCCAGATGGTGAGCGCGGTCACCGCCGCCGTGGAGATGACCCGCCGATGACCATCCTCGCCAGCGAGGCGCCGAGCGGCCACGAGGCGGTCAGCCTCTGCGGCTCGAGCTTCTGCAACATCAACTACCAGACCCTGATCTCCAGCGCCATCGCCATCGTCATCACCATCGCGTTCGGCCTGTGGGTGGCGTCGAAGGTGCGGAGCGACCGGCCGAACAAGGTGCAGCTGCTGTTCGAGCTCTTCCTCGACTACGTGCGCAACCTGGTCGGCGACACCGTCAGCCGGGAGGGGACGGACTTCATCATCCCCCTCGCGGCCACCATCGGCTTCTACATCCTGGTCGCCAACTGGCTCGACTTCCTCCCCCTCACCAACCCGATCGAGCCGGCCGCCTCCGACGTCAACCAGACGGCGGCGATGGGCGTCCTGGTGTTCCTGGCGTCCCAGCTGTACAGCCTGCGCGTGCTCGGCCTGCGCGGGTTCCTGCGCAAGTTCACCAAGCCGTTCGAGATGCCCCTCGCGGTGAGGATCGTCTTCATCCCGCTCAACCTCATCGAGGAGCTGGTGAAGCCGGTGACCCTCTCCCTCCGACTGTTCGGCAACATCTTCGCCGGGGTGGTGATGGTGTACCTGCTGGGACAGCTCTACGGGGCCGGCGCCGCCGCCCTGTCGCACGTCTTCTTCGGCGTCTTCGGCGTCGCGCTGCTGATCGTCTGGAAGTTCTTCGACGTCTTCTTCGTCGGGACCATCCAGGCCTTCATCTTCATGCTGCTGACCGTCATCTACTTCGGACAGGCGCGGGAGGGGCTCGAGGAGGATGAGCACCACGGCGCCGCCCACTCCCAGCCCACAGCCGCCTGACCATCTGAGGAGCGACCAATGGCCGACCCCAACAACATCAACCATGCCGTCGCCGTCGCCGGTGCCCTGGTGGGCTCGGGCCTGGCGCTGGGTGGGGGCGCGATCGGCGCCGCCATCGGCGACGGTCTCGCCGGCAACGCCACCATCCAGGGAATGGCCCGCCAGCCCGAGGCGCGCGGCCAGCTGCAGGTCACGATGTTCCTGATCATCGGCCTCTGCGAGGCGATGTACTTCATCAACCTCGCGCTGGCGTTCTACTTCATCACCTCCATCGCCGAGAAGTTCGCAGCGTAGGGTCGCCGGTGCTCGCCCTCACACCCCCCGCAGTCACGTCGGGCCTGCTCGACGTCAACGGCACCTTCGTCGCCGAGCTGATCGCCTTCGTGATCATGCTCGGCATCCTCGGCAAGTACGCCTATCCGCCGATCATGCGCGCCGCCGAGGCGCGGCAGAGGCAGATCGAGGAGGGCGTCAAGGCCGCCCAGGAGGCCGAGAAGCGCCTCCAGGCGGTCCAGAAGGACGTCGAGGCCACCCTCGCCGAGGCGCGCGCCCAGGCGCGGGAGATGATCAACCGCGCCCACCAGGAGGCCGCCGCCGAGGCCGAGGAGCTCCGCAACAAGGCACGCCGCGACGCCGAGGCGCAGGTCGAGAAGGCGCGCGGGGACATCCAGGCGGAGAAGGACCGGGCGGTGCAGGAGCTGCGCGCCCAGGTCAGCGCCCTGGTGGTCGACGCCGCCGGCAAGGTGCTCGGCGCCGCCATCGACGAGAAGACCCACGCACGGCTCATCGAGGAGTCGCTGCGGCAGGTCACCCCGGGGTCGTAGGGAATGGCCTCCGACATGCTCGCCCGGCGTTATGCCGAGGCCTACTTCCAGCTCGCCCGCGAGGCGGGCAAGGTGGCCGAGTGGGGCGATGAGCTGGCCCGCGCGGTGGAGATGCTGGAGCACCCGGCGGTCGCCGAGGCGATGCGCAACCCCCGGGTGTCCCAGGCCGACCGCGTCCGCCTGGTCATGGACCTGCTCGACGGGCTCGACCAGCCCGTCCGCAACCTGGTGCGGCTGCTCGTCGAGCGCGGTCGCAGCAACATCCTGCGCGCGGTGCTGGACCGCTACCGCGCGCTCGCGGACGCCCAGTCCGGGATCATCCGCGCCGAGGTGACCGCCGCCGTGCCCGTCGACCACGACCTCGAGGAGCACATCGCGGATACGCTGGGCCAGCGGCTCGGCGGCCGCATCCAGACCACCGTCCGGCAGGACCCCTCGATCCTCGGGGGACTCATCATCAGAATCGGCGACCGCGTCATCGACGGCAGCCTGCGCACCCGGTTGCAGCAGCTGCGGGCCGCGCTCGCCTGACCCACCGCACCCGGGGGCGCAGGCACCCGCACCACAAGGACGAGAGCGACAACTGATGGCAATCCGCAGTGACGAGATCGGCGAGATCCTGAGGAAGCGCATCGCCAGCTTCGAGGCCCCGGTGGTCGATGCCAATGAGGGCGTGATCACCTCGGTGGGTGACGGCATCGTCCGCATCTACGGCCTCGAGAAGGCGATGGCGGGCGAGCTCCTCGAGTTCCCCGCACCGGACGGAGGGCAGCCCATCGTGGGTCTGGCCCTCGACCTCCGTGAGGACGGTGTCGGCGCCGCGATCATGGGCCCGTACGAGCACCTCCAGGAGGGGGACACGGTCCGGACCACCGGCCGGGTCGCCCAGGTTCCGGTCGGCGAGGAGCTGGTGGGCCGGATCGTCAACGCGGTCGGCCAGGAGCTCGACGGCAAGGGCCCGATCGAGACCTCGGACTTCCTGCCGGTCGAGCGGGTGGCGCCGGGCGTCATCTACCGGCAGCGTGTCGACACCCCGCTGCAGACCGGCATCAAGGCGATCGACGCCATGATCCCGATCGGCCGCGGCCAGCGCGAGCTGATCATCGGTGACCGCCAGACCGGCAAGACCGCGGTCGCCCTCGACGCCATCATCAACCAGAAGGGCACCGGGGTCATCTGCATCTACGTCGCCGTCGGCCAGCGCTCCTCGACGGTCGCCCAGGTGGCGGCGACGCTGCAGGAGAACGGCGCCATGGAGCACACCATCATCGTGGCGGCGACCGCCGCCGACCCCGCCGCGATGCAGTTCCTCGCCCCCTTCGCCGGCTGCGCGATGGGCGAGTACTTCATGAACAACGGCCGGCACGCGCTGATCGTCTACGACGACCTCAGCAAGCACGCCCAGGCCTACCGTCAGCTCTCGCTGCTGCTCCGCCGCCCGCCGTCTCGCGAGGCCTACCCCGGCGACGTCTTCTACCTGCACTCGCGCCTGCTGGAGCGGGCCGCGCGCATGGCCGACTCCGAGGGCGGGGGGACGCTCACCGCGCTGCCGGTGATCGAGACCCAGGCCAACGACGTCTCCGCCTACATCCCCACCAACGTCATCTCCATCACCGACGGCCAGATCTACCTGGAGTCGGACCTCTTCAACGCCGGCGTCCGGCCGGCCATCAACGTCGGCATCTCGGTCTCCCGCGTCGGCGGCGACGCCCAGACCAAGGCGATGAAGCAGGTCGCCGGCCAGCTCCGCCTCGACATGGCCCAGTACCGGGCCCTCGCCGCCTTCTCGCAGTTCGCCTCCGACCTCGATCGCGCCACCCGGCAGCAGCTCGAGCGCGGCCAGCGGATGACCGAGCTGCTCAAGCAGCCGCAGTACGAGCCGATCCCGTTCGCCAAGCAGGTGATCGCGATCTTCGCCGGCACCCGCGGCTACCTCGACGACGTCCCCATCGACCGGGTCTCCGAGTTCGAGCGCTCGCTGCTGCGCTGGATGGACCAGAACCATGCCGAGCTCGAGAAGGACATCGAGGAGAACAAGCGCATCACCGACGAGACGGAGAAGGCGCTGCGCGCCGCGGTCGAGGAGTTCAAGAAGGGCTTCGCCGGGTGAGGACGGTCTGACCGATGCCCAGCCTGCGCGACGTCCGGCGTCGCATCCGCAGCGTCCAGAACACCAAGAAGATCACCAAGGCGATGGAGCTGGTCGCCGCGTCGAAGATGCGGCGGGCGCAGGAGCGCGTCATCGCGGCGCGCCCCTACGCCGACGAGCTGTCCAGCATCATGGTCGAGCTGATGCGGCGCAACCCCGAGTACAAGCACCCGATGCTGGTGCCCCGCGAGGTGCACCGCCGGGTGCTGATCCTGGTGACCACCGACCGCGGTCAGGTCGGCGGCCTCAACTCCAACAACGTCCGGCTGGCGGTGCGCGAGATCAACAGCGCGGGAGTTCCGGTCGGGGTCGTCACCATCGGCCGCAAGGGCCGCGACCTGATGCGCCGGCTCCGCAAGGAGCTGATCGCCGACGTGAGCATGCTCGGCGATCGCCCCACCATGGGCGACGTGCTCCCCGCGGTGCGGGTGGCGGTCGACGCCTACGTGGACGGCGAGGCCGACCAGGTCGACCTCGTCTACGCCCGCTTCGTCAGCACCGGTCGGCAGCTGGCGACGCTGACCCGGCTCATCCCCGTGGAGCCGCCCGATGACGCTCCCAAGATCCAGGCCGACTTCCTCTACGAACCCGATCCCAAGGACGTGCTCGACGCCCTGCTGCCCCGCTACGTCGAGGGCCAGGTCTACCGGGCGGTGCTGGAGAACGCCGCCAGCGAGCAGGCGGCGCGGATGCAGGCGATGCGCAACGCCAGCGACAACGCCGAGGATCTGATCGGCGACCTCACCCTCACCGCCAACAAGGTGCGGCAGAGCACCATCACCACCGAGCTCATGGAGATCGTCAGCGGCGCCGCCGCTCTCGAGGGCTGAGAGCCCCCCATCAGGAGTCCATCACCACATGGCAATCGGGATCCCGGTCGATTCGCAGGAGCAGACCAACGGCCACGCCCAGATGGGGCGGGTGGCGCAGGTCATCGGCCCCGTCGTCGACGTCGAGTTCAAGGGCGACCGCGTCCCCGACATCCTCACCGCCCTCGAGGTCGTCCGCGAGGGCAGCCGGCTGGTCCTCGAGGTGCAGCAGAACCTCGGCAACGGCATGCTGCGCACCATCGCGATGGACACCACCGAGGGGCTGCAGCGCGGCGTCCAGGTGCGCGACACCGGCGCTCCCATCCGGGTCCCGGTGGGGAAGGAGACCCTGGGGCGGATGTTCAACGTCATCGGCGAGCCGATCGACGGCAAGGACCAGGTCGAGCCCACCGCGTGGTGGCCGATCCACCGCCGCCCGCCGTCGGTCGCCGAGCAGGAGACCGGCACCCAGATCCTCGAGACCGGCATCAAGGTCATCGACCTGGTCTGCACGTTCTCGAAGGGCTCGAAGATCGGCCTCTTCGGCGGCGCCGGGGTCGGCAAGACGGTCATCGTCCAGGAGATGATCCGCAACATCGCCAAGGAGCACGCGGGCTACTCGGTGTTCGCCGGCGTCGGTGAGCGCACCCGTGAGGGCCGCGACCTCTACGGCGAGATGGAGGACTCCGGGGTCCTCGAGCAGACCGCGCTGGTCTTCGGCCAGATGAACGAGCCGCCGGGGGCGCGCGCCCGGGTGGCGCTCACCGGCCTCACCCTCGCCGAGTACTTCCGCGACGAGCTGGGCGCGGACACCCTGCTCTTCATCGACAACATCTTCCGGTACACCCTGGCGGGCGCCGAGGTGTCGGCGCTGCTCGGCCGCATGCCCAGCGCGGTCGGTTACCAGCCCACCCTCGGCACCGAGATGGGCGACCTCCAGGAGCGGATCACGTCGACCCACAAGGGGTCGATCACCTCGGTGCAGGCGGTGTACGTGCCCGCGGACGACTTCACCGACCCGGCGGTGGCCACCACCTTCGCCCACCTCGGCGCCACCGTGTCGCTGAGCCGCTCCATCTCCGAGCTCGGCATCTACCCCGCGGTCGACCCCCTCGACTCCTTCAGCCGGGTGCTCGAGCCGCGGATCGTCGGCGAGGAGCACTACCGCGTCGCCCAGGGGGTGAAGCGGATCCTGCAGCAGTACAAGGAGCTGCAGGACATCATCGCCATCCTCGGTCAGGAGGAGCTCTCGGAGGACCAGAAGCTCACCGTGGCCCGGGCGCGGCGCATCCAGAACTTCCTCTCCCAGCCCTTCTTCGTCGCCGAGGTGTTCACCGGCCGGCCCGGCCAGTACGTGAAGCTCGAGGAGACCGTCCGCGGCTTCGCCGAGATCCTCGACGGCAAGCACGACGAGCTTCCCGAGCAGGCCTTCTACATGGTCGGCACCATCGACGAGGCGGTGGAGAAGGCCAGGGGCATGGCCGGCGACGACGAGCGGAAGGACGCCGCCGACAAGGCCGGGAAGAAGGACGAGAAGGGCGAGAAGACGGGCGAGAAGAAGGACACGAAGGCCTGATGGCCAAGCTGCAGGTGGAGCTGGTCACCGCCGAGGGGCGGCTGCTCAGCCGGGAGGCGGACTTCGTGGTCGCGCCCGGCATCGAGGGCGAGCTCGGCGTGCTCCCCAAGCACATCCCCCTGCTCACCCCGCTCCGCCCCGGCGAGGTGACGGTGCGCAACGACGGCCAGGACGAGTACATCTTCGTCGCCGGCGGCTTCCTCGAGGTGCTGCCCGACAAGGTGGTGATCCTCGCCGACGCCGCCGAGCGTGCCGAGGACATCGACGAGGCCCGCGCCGAGGAGGCGCGGAAGCGGGCCCAGCAGCTGCTCGAGGAGAAGCCCGAGGGCGTCGACCCCGCCGCCGCCGCGCTCGCCCTGGAGCGGGCGGTGATGCGGCTGCGGGTCGCCGAGGTGCGCCGGCGCCACCGGCGCGACCCACCGCCCACGGCGCACGTGGAGTAGGGCCCTCAGTCGGCCCGGGTCGCGCCGGCGGTGACCCCGTCGGCGGCCGCCGGGCTGCGGCGGTGCTCCACCCGTCCGGCGAGCTCGGCCGCGCCGGTTGCGCGGAGGAAGTCGATGCACGCCTGCCGGGTGAAGCGCAGGTGCTGGCCCGGGGTGCGCCAGGCGCTGAGCTGGCCGGCGGCGACGGCGCGGCGGAGCGTCGACCGCGACAGCCCGCAGAGCTTCGCCGCCTCTCCGGTGGTGATGGCGTCCTCGAGGCCTCCCGCCATGTCCTTCCTCCCGTCGTGGGGACCTGCCCCTGCCATGAAGCCCGGAGCCTGACAGCTGCGCCCCGCCGCGTCGATGCAGGCAGCGGCCACATAGGTGCCTGACGCACCCAGCGCCACGCCCGCGTCAGGGACGCGTGACGGGCCGGCCACGGGGCGGGGGAGTGCCGCCGCGGCCGCCTAGACTCGGGGCACCCCCTTCCTCCGGAGACCGGCCCTCCGAGCTCCCTCCTGCACCGGGACGAGCTCGGGGCCGTCTCCTCCGGGCACCCCTCGAGGCGACGGCTGACGGTTGCTGACGGCCATCTGTTCGGCCGGTGAAACATCGGAGCCCGGTTCCCCGTTGTACCCCCAGGCCCGAGCGACCGGCGCCGGTCGGTGATGCACCGAACGGTTCAGGCCCGTCAGAACATAACAACGCTCCACTCGGATACTCTGATACCGCATGGAACTCCTGCGCATCGCCGGTGGACGTCCCCTCGAGGGCGTTGTTCCCACCTCGGGCAGTAAGAACGCCACGCTTCCGGTGATGGCGGCGGCCCTGCTCACCGACGAGCCCGTCGACCTGGTCAACGTCCCCGACATCGAGGACATCGAGACCATGGGCGCGATGCTCCGCCACCTCGGTGTCGAGGTCGAGCGCCCCGCTCCCGCGCACTGGCGCCTCCGCGCCGGCTCGGTGACCGGCTCCACGGTCGCCGCCAACCTCAGCCGCCGGCTCCGCGGCTCGTTCCTGCTCCTCGGCGCCCTGGTGGCGCGCACCGGCGAGGCGGTCATCGCCCGTCCCGGCGGCGACGACATCGGCATGCGCCGGGTCGAGCAGCACCTCGAGGGGCTGCGCGCCATGGGCGCGGTGGTCTCCGAGGAGGGCGACACCTTCGTCGCCCGCGCGAAGCGCCTCCACGGCGCCCGCATCGACCTCGACATGCCCACGGTGACCGGCACCGAGAACCTGATGATGGCCGCGTCGCTCGCCGAGGGCATCACCGTCATCAGCAACGCCGCCCGCGAGCCCCACGTCGTCGACCTGGCCCGGTGCCTGGTCGGCATGGGCGCCCGGATCAGCGGCGCCGGCACCGAGCTCATCGTCATCGAGGGCCAGGGCGGCCTCCTCCACGGCACCCGCCACAGCGTCACCACCGACTACATCGAGGCGGGGACCTACATGGTCGCCGCCGCCGCCACCGGCGGCGACGTCTCGGTCGAGCGGATGCGGCCCAGCGACGTCCGCTGGCTGATCGGCAAGCTCCGCGCCGCCGGCTGCGAGGTCGTCGAGGGCTCGAGCCACGTGCGCGTCCGCCGCCAGGGGCCGCTGCTCCCGGTCGACGTCACCACCTGGCCGCACCCCGGCTTCGCCACCGACCTGCAGTCGCAGTTCGTCGCGCTGATGACCCAGGCCGAGGGCACGAGCATCGTCAGCGAGGCGGTCTTCGAGAACCGCTTCCGCCACGTCGCCGAGCTGCGCAAGCTGGGCGCCCGGGTGGTCGTCGACGGCCGCAGCGCGGTGGTCACCGGGCCGGCGCCGCTCCGCGGCGGCTGCGTCCGGGTCCCCGACATCCGCAGCGGCGCCGCCCTCGTGATCGCCGGCCTCTGCGCCGATGGCATCACCGAGCTCGACGCCGTCTACCACCTCGACCGCGGCTACGAGCGCCTCGAGCAGAAGCTCGGGGCCCTGGGCGCCGACATCCGCCGGGTCGCGGTCGGCCCCGCCGGCCTCGAGGTCCGCGACCTCAGCGGCTGCATCGGGGACTAGTCGCTCGGGCTGCTCGGTTCACCCACGCGGCAGGGACGAGGGACACGAGCGAGTACATTCCCAGCATGCTCGGGAAGAAGGTCGGGATCGACCTGGGGACCACGGCGGTGCGGCTGCACCTGAAGGGCGAGGGCGTCACCTTCGATGAGCCCGCGATGGTCGCCACCGCGGTCGGCGACGATCGGGTGATCGCCTACGGCACCGCGGCGCTGGGCACGGTGGGGCGCACCGGGGCGCGGCTGCGCAGCCCGCTGCGGGAGGGGGTCGTGGTCGACACCGTGGCCCTGGACGCGCTCCTGAGCCACGTCATCACCCGAGCCGTCGGCCGCCAGCGGATCTTCCGCCCCGACGTGATGGTGGCGGTGGTGCCGGGGATGAACGGGAGCGACCGCCGCACCGTGATGGAGATCGCCGCCCGGGCGGGCGCACGCACCGTCTACCTCATCGAGTCGCCGCTCGCCGCCGCGATCGGCGCCGGGCTGTCGGTGAGCAGCCGCATCGGGCACCTCGTCGCCGACGTCGGCGGCGGCACCACCGACATCGCCGTGGTCGCCCTCGACGGCATCGTGTCGCGGCTCTCCGTGCCCGGCGGCGGCCAGGCGCTCACCCGCGCCATCGCCGACCACCTCAGCCTGCTCCACGGCGTCGCCGTCGATCTCGGCGCCGCCGAGGAGGCGAAGCGCGAGATCGGCTCCGCGACCGCCCTCGTCGAGGAGCGCACCCTGCGCCTGGTGGTGGCGGGGCCGGCTGGCCCCGGCGAGATCGTGGTCTCCTCGACCGAGGTGAAGGAGGCGATGGCGGCGCCGCTCGCGGGGATGGTGGCGGCGGTGAACGAGGTGCTCGCCGACTGCCCCGAGCCGCTGGTCAACGACATCCGCACCCGCACCGGGCTGGTGCTCACCGGTGGCGGCGCCCGGCTGCGCGGCCTCGACCGCTACCTCGCCGCCGCCACCGGCCTCCGCGTCGAGGTCGCCGCCGACCCCCAGGGCTGCGTCGCCCGCGGTGCCGGCACCGCCCTGGAGAGCCTCGACCTGGTCCGCCGGAACTTCCTGTATCTGCGGTGAGTCGCCCGGCTCACCGCGCCCAGGGTGAGCCTCACACGGGAAGCTCGATCCCCGCGAGCACGTCGTCGACGCGGATGCGGCGCATCAGGGGGCCGGGGTCGCGGCCGGAGGTGGGCTCGGGGATGCCCTGGACCACCCGGCTGCCGGGGCCGTAGGGGCCGCGGGCGGCCCCGTCGGTGGGGCCGTAGAGGCCGATCGCCGGGGTGCCCACCGCGGCGGCGAGGTGGAGGAGGGGCGACTCGCCGCTGATCAGCAGGTCGCAGCGCTCGATCACCGCCGCCGCCTCGTCGAGGGCGAGGGCGGCGCAGAGGTCGAGCACCGGGGCCTCGACGTCGTCGAGCATGCGGTCGGCGGCGCCGCGGTCGGCCTCGGTGCCGAGCACCACGACACCGGCGCCGTGGCGGGCGCCGAGCTGGTTGGCGAGGTGGGCGAAGCGCTCCGGGTCCCACGCGAGCGCCCAGGCGGGGGTGCCGGGGATGGGGTCGGCGAAGCCGGCGCCGGGGGCGACCGCGATGAGCAGGCGGCCATCCTCGAAGCCGCTGCCGACCAGCCGCTCCTCGGCCCGGGTGCGGGCCGCGGGGCCGGGGTCGTACTCGGGACGGTGGAGCCGGTCCTCGACGCCGAGGGCGCCGGCGAGCCGGAGGAAGGCCTCGGCGCGGTTCTCGTGCGCCGCCGCGGCCACCCGGGTGGTGAGCAGCAGGGTGCCGGGGCCGCCGTCGAGCCCGGCGCGGCGGGCGATCCCCGAGGCGTAGGCGAGGGCGCGCTCGCGCAGCCGCGCGCTGCAGAGCAGCACCGCCTCGAGCCGGCGGGTGCGGAGCGCCAGCAGCGCGGCGAGCCACTGGTCGGGGCGCGGCGCCCCCGGCCCCAGCGCCGCCAGCGTGACCACCTCGTCGAGGCCGGGCAGCCCTCCGGCCACCTGGGTCACCGACGGCGGCGCCATCAGGACGATCGTCGAGCCGGGGTCGGCGACCCGCAGCGTCCCCAGCAGCGGCGCCGCCTGCAGGGTCTCGACCAGCCCCCCCGCGACCACGACCGCGATCCTCACGGCCGCACGGTAGCGCACCCCGAGGGCCTCGCAGGGAAACGCGCGCGGCCGACCGTCCTGTCGGTCGGGAGACACCGATGTCAGGCCGCCGCGACCGAGCATCCATATACTCGTCGGAACACGCCATGTACAGCGCTCTTGCCGGTCGCGACCTGCTCAGCATCACCGATCTCAGCCGCGCCGACATCGACGCGGTGCTCGAGGCGGGTGCGCGCGCCAAGGGCGGCGCGCACCTGGGGCGGCCGCTGGAGGGGCGCTGCGTGGCGATGATCTTCCAGCGCCCCAGCAACCGCACCCGGCTGAGCTTCGAGGTCGCCATCCACCGGCTCGGCGGCCATCCCATCCCGCTCTTCGCCCAGGAGATCCAGATGGGCGAGCGCGAGTCGGTCACCGACGTCAGCCGCATCCTCGACCGCTACCTGGACGGCATCGTCGCCCGGCTCACCTCGCACCGCGACCTGGTGCGCATGGCCGCCAACGCCCACGCTCCGGTGGTCAACGCGATGACCGACCGCGAGCACCCCTGCCAGGTGCTCGCCGACCTGCTCACCGTGCAGGAGGTCACCGGCGGCCTCGACGGCGTGTCGGTCGCCTACGTCGGCGACGGCAACAACGTCTGCACCTCGTGGATCTACGCCGCCGCGCTCTGCGGCATCGACTTCCGCATGGTCTGCCCCCCGGGCTACGAGCCACCGCCCGCGGTGCTGCAGGCGGCCGCGGTGCTGCGCGGCGGTGACGACGGCTTCCTCCTCTCCCACGACCCCGGGCCGGTGCTCGACGGCGCCGCCATCGTGTACACCGACGTCTGGGCGAGCATGGGCCAGGAGGCCGAGCAGCAGCGCCGCCGCGAGGACTTCGCCCACCTCCAGGTCAACGACGCCCTGGTGGCGCGCGCCGCGCCGGGGGCGCGGGTGATGCACTGCCTGCCCGCCCACCGCGGCGAGGAGATCACCGACTCGGTTCTCGACGGTCCCCGGTCGATCGTCTTCGACCAGGCCGAGAACCGGATGTGGGTGCAGCAGGCGCTGCTCGCGCTGGTGTACGCGGGTGCGGTCCCGTGAGCAGCCTCCTCGACACCCTGCGCATCTTCCTGAGCAACGTGGGGTGGCGCGACGTCATCGACGTGCTGATCGTCGGCGTCATCCTCTACCAGCTGCTCAAGCTGGTGCGTGGCACCCAGGCGGCGCAGCTGCTGGTCGGCCTGGTGGTGCTGCTGGTCGTCGACCTCATCGCCACCGCCCTGAACCTGCGACTCCTGAAATACGTGTTCGCCAGCGGTGGCCAGGCGATCCTCATCGCCGCCGTGGTGCTCTTCCAGCCCGAGCTGCGCCGCGCCCTCGACCAGGTGGGCCGGCTCGCCCCGGTGCGCGCGATCCTGCCCCACCAGGGGGGCGCGGGGGTCATCCGGCTGGTCGACGAGGTGATCCGCGCCGCCGGCTCGCTGAGCGAGCGGCGCACCGGCGGCCTGATCGTCTTCGAGCGGGGCACCGGTCTCGAGAACGTCGCCGCCACCGGGGTGCGCATCAACGGCGAGACCACCGCGGAGATGCTGGCCACCCTCTTCTTCCCGAACTCCCCGCTCCACGACGGCGCGGTGATCATCCGCGACGAGCGGATCGTGGCCGCGGGCTGCGTCCTGCCCCTCGCCGACACCATCCCGGGGGTGGGACGCATGGGCACCCGCCACCGCGCCGCGCTCGGCCTCACCCTGCAGAGCGACGCGGTGGTGCTGATCATCAGCGAGGAGACCGGGCTGATCAGCGTCGCCCACGAGGCCAAGGTGTACCGGGGCCTCGACCAGGTCAAGCTGCGCGACATGCTCGTCACCCTGCTCGGCGGCGAGCCCGGCCAGAGCCGGATGCCGATCCCGCGTCCCTTCCTGCGCAGCTCCGGGGTGAGGGCGACGCGGCGATGAGGCCGCTCCGCGACCTCCCGATGCTGCGCAACCGTCAGCTGCCGCCCTGGCTGGGGCGCAACCTGCGGGTGAAGATGCTCGCGATGCTGCTGGCGCTGGCCTCGTGGGTCGTGGTGGTGTACGCCGCCAACCCGCCGGACTCGCGCCAGATCCTCGTCCACGTCCAGCAGGACTCGCAGCAGCTGCCCGGCCACTACGTCCTCGCCCGTCCCATCGACGACATCACCGTGCGCATCAGCGGCACCCGGGAGCACGTCGACGCGTTCCAGGCCTCGAGCATCCACGCCACCCCGAACTTCGACGCCATCCGCAGGACCGGCACCCAGCAGCTCCCCCTGACCGTGATCAACACCGATCCCAACGTCGACATCAGCGAGGTGCCCGGCAGCGTCACCGCCGACGTCGACCTGACCGGCACGACGACGGTTCCCGTGCTGGTCCGTCCCACCAGCCGCACCCAGGTGGGGTACGTCATCGTCTCGGCGACGGCGGAGCCGGCCCGGGTCTCGCTGGTCGGGCCCCAGCGCGAGCTCGGCGTCGCTCAGGCGGTGGTCGACGTCAACCTCGGCACCCGCACCAACACCCTGGTGCAGGACGGCCTGCCGGTCATCGTCATCGACCCGCACGCCGGCAACCGGCCGCTCACCGACGTGAGCGTCAGGGAGGGGACGGTGCGGGTGAAGGTGGTGATCACGCCGGTCGACGGACAGGCGGTGTCCACCGTGCTCCCGGCCTTCAGCGGTGCGGTGGCCCCGGGTCACATGGTGAGCGCGGTCACCGTCGACCCCCAGACGGTGCTCCTCTCCGGCCCCGAGAACCTGCTCAACGGGGCCCATCTCACCACCGCGCCGATCGCGCTGAACGGTCTGACCTCCGACCGGATCTTCTCGGTGACCCTCCAGGTGCCCGACGGGCTCAAGACCGACGTGACCACCGTCAACGTGCACGTCTTCATCACCGCCCTCCCGGAGGCGGTGATCACGCCCACCCCGGCGACCCCGGCAGCCTCGGCCTCACCCAGGTCGACCAGCCCGGGCACGCCGGCCCCGGCCTGCACCCAGGCGCCGCTGGGCACCCCCTGCCCGGGCCCCCGTCCGACGTAACCTCGTCACAGCCCTCCCCGTTCGCGCTGGTGCGTATGTGCGGAATCATCGGCTACACCGGACCGCGTCCCGCCGTCGAGGTGCTCGTCGAGAGCCTTCGCCGGCTGGAGTACCGCGGCTACGACTCCGCGGGCATCGCCGTGCTCGACCCCCACCGCCCCCACTCCACCGTGGTGAAGAGCGAGCGCAAGGTCGAGGCCCTGGCCCGCCGCCTCGCCGAGAACGGCGAGATCGCCGGACGGGTGGGCATCGGCCACACCCGCTGGGCCACCCACGGCCGCCCCACCGAGGTGAACGCCCATCCCCACCGCGACTGCACCGGGGGGATCCACCTCATCCACAACGGCATCATCGAGAACTTCCGCGAGCTGCGCGCCGAGCTGGTGGCGCGGGGCCACGAGTTCCTCAGCGACACCGACACCGAGGTGGTGCCGCATCTCATCGAGGAGTTCTACCGCGGCGACCTCGCCGCCGCGGTGCGGGCCGCGCTGCGCCGGGTCCAGGGCGCCTACGCGCTGGTGGTGTTCTCCGCCGACGAGCCCGACCTGATCGTGGGGGCGCGGCTGAACGCACCGCTGGTGGTCGGCCTCGGCGCCGGCGAGACCTTCATCAGCAGCGACATCACCGCGCTGATCCCCTACACCAAGCGGATCCTGCTGCTCGGCGAGGGCGAGGTGGTCACCGCCCGTCCCGGCGGGGTGGAGGTGAGCAGCCTCGACGGCACCGCGGTCGAGCCCCGGGTGATCACGGTCGACTGGGACGCCGAGCAGGCGCAGCGGGGCGGCTACCCGCACTTCATGCTCAAGGAGATCCACGAGCAGCCGGTGGCGCTGCGGGCGGCGCTCCGCGACCGGATCAGCGAGACCGGCCTGGTCACCCTCCCCGAGCTGGGCCTCCCCGAGGAGCGGCTCGCCGCCTTCGACGCGGTCACCGTGGTCGCCTGCGGCACCGCCTGGATCGCGGGGATGGTCGCCAAGTACGCGATCGAGCGCCTCGCCCGCCTCCGCTGCGACGTCGAGCCCGCCAGCGAGTTCCGCTACCGCGACCCACTGGTCGACGAGCGCACCCTGGTGGTGGCGATCAGCCAGTCGGGCGAGACCGCCGACACCCTGGCGGCGGTGCGCGAGGCCCAGCGCCGCGGCGCCACCGTGGTGGCGATCACCAACGTGGTCGGCAGCGCGCTGGCGCTCGAGGCCGACGGGGTGATCCACATGCAGGCGGGCCCGGAGATCGGGGTGGCCGCCACCAAGACCTTCGTCGCCCAGATGGCCTGCGGCATCCTCCTCGCCCTCCACCTCGCCGACAGCCGCGGCACCCTCGACGTCGACAGCCACCGCCGCCTCGCCGAGGAGCTGATGGGGATGCCCGACCTGCTCGCCCGGACCCTGGCGGTGGAGCCGCAGATCGTCCACATGGCCGGGAAGTACGCCCACGCGCGCAACGCGATGTACATCGGCCGGGGCATCAACTTCCCGGTGGCGCTGGAGGGGGCGCTGAAGCTGAAGGAGGTCTCCTACGTCCACGCCGAGGGCTATGCGGCGGGCGAGCTGAAGCACGGGCCGATCGCCCTGCTCGACCCCGAGGTGCCGGTGGTGGCGATCGCCACCCGGGGGCGGACCCTGGCCAAGACGGTGAGCAACATCGAGGAGGTGCGCACCCGCGAGGCGCCGGTGATCGCCCTGGTCACCGAGGGGGAGAACCCCTTCGACGGCGACCTCGCTCGCGACGTGATCGAGGTGCCCGCCTGCGAGGAGCTGCTCTCCCCGCTGGTCAACGTGCTCCCGCTGCAGCTGCTCGCGTACCACATCGCCGTGCTCCGCGGCTGCGACGTGGACCAGCCGCGAAACCTGGCGAAGTCGGTCACCGTGGAGTAGTGGGGGCCGCCGGTGTGCTCGCCCCCTCCACGCCACTCGCGGTCGGCATCGACGTCGCCTCGGTGGCCCGCCTCCGCGCCGCGGTCGAGCGCAACCCCGGGCTCGCCCGGCGCGCCTACACCGCGGCGGAGATCAGCGACTGCGAGCGCTCTCCGCGGCGCTGGGCGTCGCGCTGGGCGGCCAAGGAGGCGGTCCGCAAGCTGGCCGGCTCGGGCGGGCTGGGGCCGTCCCGCTCGCCGCTCCCCGCCTTCCGCGACGTCGAGGTCGCCTACGACGACCACGGCGCCCCCCGCATCCGGCTCCTCGCCGGAGCGCCGCCGGCGGTGTCGATCAGCCACGAGGGCGACCTGGTGGTGGCCGTCGCCGTGGGCGCCCCCGGCTGCGCCGGCCCGCTCGACCAGCCGCCCTCGCTGCCCCCGCCGGAGCGGCTGGTGCTGCCGCCGCGGTCGCCCGACGCCCACAAGGGCGACTTCGGCACCGTCGCGGTGCTCGCCGGTGCCCACGGCTTCAGCGGCGCCGCCTACCTGGCGGGGATGGGCGCGGCCCGGGGCGGCGCCGGCCGGGTGCGCCTCTGCGTGCCCCAGAGCCTCTTCCCGATCGTGGCGGTGAAGTGCACCGAGGTGATGGCCCACGGCCTCCCCGACGGCGGCGCCGGCACGGTGGGGGAGGACTCGGTGGCGGTCCTGGAGCGCGAGCACCTGCCCGCCGCCGACGTGCTCGTCGCCGGCTGCGGCCTGGGCCAGGCGCCCCGCACCGTCACCGCGGTGGCGGCGCTGCTGGAGCGGCTCCCCTGCCCCACCGTGGTCGACGCCGACGGGCTGAACATCGCGGCGCTGCGGGGGGTCGACTGGCGCCGCTCCGGGCAGCCGCTGGTGCTCACCCCCCACCCCGCGGAGATGGGCCGCCTGCTCGGCACCTCGGCCGCCGAGGTCCAGGCCGACCGGATCGGCGTCGCCCTGGGCTACGCCGCCGCGCACGGTGTCGTGGTGGTGCTCAAGGGCGCCGAGACCGTGATCGCCGGGCCCGACGGGCGGCTCGCGGTCGACGGCCACCGGGTCGTCGCCCTCGCCAGCGGCGGCACCGGCGACGTGCTCGCCGGGCTGATCGGCGCGATGATCGGCTGCGGCCTGGAGCCCTTCGACGCCGCCCTCGCCGGGGTGACCGTCCACGCCGAGGCCGGGGCCGCCGTCGAGGCCACCCGGGGCCGGGCCGGGGCGCTGGCCGGCGACGTCGTCGAGGCCCTCCCCGCCGCCCAGGAGCGGCTGCGCCGGGCGCTGGCCGCCGCCGGCGGAGGCGGCGGGTCGTGATCGCCGACCGCTTCGACCTCTGCGGCGACCTCGCCGCCTGGCCGAGCCCGATCGAGGGCCGCCCGGTGAAGTGGGCGGAGATCGACGCCGGCGCGCTCGCCGCCAACGCCGCCGCGCTCGCCGCCCACGTCGGCCCCGACGTGGCGGTGATGGCGATGGTCAAGGCCAACGGCTATGGCCACGGCGCGGTGCTCGCCGCCCGGTGCATGGTCGCCGGGGGGGCGCGCTGGCTCGGGGTGTCGTCGCCCGAGGAGGCGCTGCAGCTGCGCGGCGCCGGCGTCGAGGCGCCGATGCTGATCGTCGGCTGGAGCCCGCCCTCGTCGCACCGCGCGCTGATCGCCGCCGGGGTCGACATCACCGTGTACGACCTCGCCGAGGTCGAGGCCCTCAGCGTCCGGGCCCGGGCCACCGGCCGCCCCGCCCGCGTCCACCTCAAGGTCGACAGCGGGATGAGCCGCCTCGGCACCCCCCTCGGCAGCGTCCACGAGCTGCTCCGTGCCATCCGCGCCGCGGGCCCCCACCTGCGCCTCACCGGGGTCTTCACCCACTACGCCGACGCCGACGGCGAGGACCCCGGCTTCACCCTCGAGCAGCACCGGCGCTTCCTGCCGGTGATCGAGGCCGCCCGCGACGTCGACCCCGACGTGATCGTCCACTGCTCGAACAGCGCCGCCACCCTGCGCTTCCCGGAGATGCACCACGACCTGGTGCGGCCGGGCATCGCCCTCTACGGCTATGCGCCGCCGGAGTGCGCGGGGGTGGTGCCGCTGCGCCCGGCGCTCACCTTCGCCGCCTGCATCACCCAGGTGAAGACGGTGCGCGCCGGTGACACCGTCGGCTACGGCCGCGCCTGGACCGCGACCCGCGACACCCGGCTGGCGACGGTCGCCGCCGGCTACGCGGACGGCGTCCACCGCTCCCAGTCCAACCGCGGCCGGGTGCTGGTGGCGGGGGTGCGCTGCCCGATCGTCGGCCGGGTGAGCATGGACATGATCAGCGTCGACGTGTCCGCCGTCGACGGCGCCGGGCCCGGCGACGAGGCGATCGTCATCGGCGGCCGGCAGTCCGGCCATCTCGGCGCCGACGAGGTGGGTGATGCGGGCGGTACGGTTGCCTACGAGGTGCTCTGCGCCGTCTCGGCGCGGGTGCCGCGGATCCTGGTGTGAGGTCGATGACCGCCGTTCCACCCGAAGTCACACTCGTCGGCGCCGCCGCCGAGACCAGGCCGGCCCCGGCCTGGCCGGAGGGGATCCCCGCCCCGCCGCGCCCGGGCGGCGAGAGCGGCACCCTCGCCGGCTACGCCTCCTGGCTGTCGGGTGTCGCCGAGGTGCTGCGCCGCCGGGTCGACACCAATGCCGCCGAGCTCGAGCGGCTCGCCGCCGAGTGGAACCACGTGCTCCGCAACCTCCAGCGGCTCCGCCCCGAGGAGATCAGCGCCGTGGTCGAGGCCCAGGCGCGGGTCCGCGAGGTGATCGCCGCCGACGGCGCCCTCCATCAGCTGATCGAGCTCCAGCGCCGCGAGGTGGCCGGCTGGGCCGAGGCCCTCGGCGGACCGCGCACCGACGCCGAGCTGGTGGGGCGGCTGCTCGACGGCGCCACCGCCGAGCGCGCCCAGGTCACCACCGAGATGTTCGAGGTCACCGCCGAGGCGATCACCGGGGTGGTGCTCGACCTCGAGGTGGTGCGCCGCGAGGCGCTGCGCGAGCCGGAGCGGGCCGCGGTCGGGCTCTTCGAGGTGGGCCGGCGCCTCACCGGCGTCGCCGAGGACCTCCGCGAGCGGGCCCGCGCTGCCGACCTCCGGCCGGCGCCGGGCGAATCGCTCCCCGCCGCGCTGCGCCGCTGCGCCCAGGCGCTGGGCACCCGGCTGCGCGCGACCGTGGTGTGGCGCGGCTCCGAGACCGTCGGCGCGGCCGCCGCCGCCGCCCTCCCGCCGGTGGTCGAGGAGTGCCTCCGCCACCTCGCCGCCACCCCGGGGACCGAGGCCGAGGTGGTGGTGAGCGTGAGCGACGGGGGCGGGGTGCTGCTGCGCGTCACCACCCCCGGCGACGGCCTGCTGCCCGGCGGCGACGAGCGCTGGCTGGAGCGCGCCCGCGCCCGGGCGGCGCTCGCCGGCGGGCGCCTGCTCTGCGGTCCCGCCGGCGACGGCTCGCTGATGGAGCTGCATCTGTAGTCGGGCTCGCCACCGGCGGTCGATGTAGTCTGGCCTGACC
>DASXNK010000090.1 GCA_036495095.1 Candidatus Dormiibacterota bacterium
CCCCATCCATGCCCCCGTGGCCGGCGGCGCCCCCGCCGGCCGCGGCGGTGCCCCCTCCCCCGCCCCCAGGTCCCATGACCCCGCCCCCGGCAGGGCCGCCCGTCTCCGGCGGCGCCACGCCGGGATGGTCGGCTCCCGCCCTGCCGGCCGGGTGGGGCAATCCGCCCCCTCCCGGAGGGAGCCCGTCGGTGTCCGGCGGCGGGTCCCGGCGACCCCTGCTCGTGGTCGGCGCCCTGATGCTCGCCGTCGGGGTCGTCGCCGGGGCGCTGGTGGGCGCCGGCTTCGCCCACAACGACACCACGTCGCGCACCGCCAACATCCTGGTCAACGACCAGCCCTCCACCGCCAGCGGCGGCGGCGGTGACGCGGTGCGGGTCGCCCAGAGCCTCGGCCCCGCGGTGGGCACGATCATCGCCAAGCAGACCACCGCCACCACCGGCAGCGCCGCCCTCGGCAGCGGCGTGGTCATCGCCCACGACAGCACCAGCAGCTTCCTGATCACCAACAACCACGTCGTCGACGGCGCCAAGTCGCTCGACCTGGTGATGCCCGGCGGCAAGAACCTCAAGGCCACCGTGGTCGGCACCGACGCCTTCGACGACCTCGCGGTGATCTCGGTGCCCGACACCGGCCTGCCGCAGGCGGTGTTCGGCAAGTCGGCCGACCTCAAGGTGGGCCAGCAGGTGGTCGCCATCGGCAGCCCGCTGGGCAACGACGGCTCGGTCACGGTCGGCGTGGTCAGCGCCCTCCACCGCACCATCCAGGCGGGCTCGGGCACCTCGACCTCCGCCGAGACCCTCCAGGACGTGCTCCAGACCGACGCCTCCATCAACCCCGGGAACAGCGGCGGCCCGCTCGCCGACATGCAGGGGCGGATCATCGGCATCAACGTCGCCGTCGCCGGGAACACCAGCCGCATCGGCTTCAGCATCCCCAGCGACGTCGCCCAGAACGTCGCCCAGGCGCTGATCGCCCACCAGGCGGTGAAGCATCCCTTCCTGGGGATCTCCTACCTCACCGCGATCGACGCCACCGAGAGCGGGCAGCCGTACACCGGGCCCGGGGTGCTGGTCACCAAGGTGGTCGACGGCACCCCCGCCGCGAGCGCGGGCTTCCACACCGGCGACGTGCTGATGGCGGTGAACGGCAGCACCATCGACAACGGCCAGACCCTCGGCGGTCTGATCCAGCAGTATCACGTGGGCGACTCGGTGACCTTCACGGTGCGCCGCGGGAACGACACGATGAAGCTGCAGGCGACCCTGACCGAGCGCCCCAAGGGCCAGTAACCAGCCAGTGTCACGGACCACCGGGGCGGCGGGCAGCCCGCCGCCCCGGTGCGGTTCGGCCAACCCCTGTACGATGCGGCGGTGACCCTCCTCCCCCGCCTCGACCTCCGCAACGTCGCCATCATCGCCCACGTCGACCACGGCAAGACCACGCTGGTCGACTCGATGCTCAAGCAGTCGCGCGTCTTCGCCGCCCACGAGCAGATCGGCACGCTGATCATGGACAGCAACGACCTCGAGCGCGAGAAGGGCATCACCATCCTCGCGAAGAACACCTCGGTGCGCTACAAGGGGGTGAAGCTGAACATCATCGACACCCCCGGGCACGCCGACTTCGGCGGCGAGGTCGAGCGGGTGCTGGGCATGGCCGACGGCTGCCTGCTGCTCGTCGACGCCGCCGAGGGACCGATGCCGCAGACCCGGGTGGTGCTCCGCCAGGCGCTGGCCCTGGGGCTGCGCCCGATCATCGTCGTCAACAAGCTGGATCGCGCCAACGCGCGGCCCGACGAGGCGGTCGAGGCCACCCACGACCTGCTCCTCGAGCTCGCCACCGACGCCGCCCAGCTCGACGCGCCGGTGATCTACACCAACGGGCGGGAGGGCACCGCCACCGCCGATCTGCGCATCCCCGGGGTCACCCTCGAGCCGCTCTTCGACGCGATGCTCGAGCACGTGCCCCCGCCCCGGGGCGACGCCGAGGGCCCGCTGCAGATGCTGGTCTCGGCGCTCGACCACGACACCTACCAGGGACGTCTCGCCATCGGCAGGGTCCACCGGGGACGGCTCCGGGTGGGCCAGTCGGTGGTGGTCTGCAGCGCCGACGGCACCGGCCCGCGGCTGCGCATCGCCGGCCTGCTCGCGGTCGAGGCGCTGGAGCGGCTGCCCGTCGAGGAGGCCGCGGCGGGCGAGATCGTACTCGTCACCGGGCTGGCCGAGGCGGCGATCGGCGACACCGTGGCCGACGCCGACGCGCCCGAGGCGCTGCCCCGTCTCGAGGTCGGCGAGCCGACCCTGCGGATGCAGTTCAGCGTCAACCAGTCGCCCTTCGCCGGCCGCGAGGCGACCGTCAGCAGCACCTCGCGGCAGCTGCGGGCCCGGCTCGCCCGCGAGCTGCAGACCAACGTGGCGCTGCGCGTCGCCGACGGGGTCACCGCCGACGTCTTCGAGGTGAGCGGCCGCGGCGAGCTGCACCTCGCGGTGCTCATCGAGACGATGCGGCGCGAGGGCTACGAGTTCGAGGTCTCACGCCCGCAGGTGATCACCCGCGAGGAGGACGGACACAGCCTCGAGCCGGTCGAGGAGTGCGTCATCGACACCCACCAGGACCACGTCGGCGCGGTCACCGAGGCGCTGGGCAACCGCGGCGCGCAGCTGCAGTCGATGCGCACCGACGCCGGCGGCGGGGTGCGGGTCACCTACCACGCGCCCACCCGCGCGCTGATCGGGCTGCGCAGCAGCATCCTCACCCTCACCCGCGGAACCGGGGTGATGGCCACCCGGGTGCTCGGCTGGGAGCGCTGGCGACAGCTGCCGCGCACGGTGCGCAACGGCGTCCTCACCGCCAGCCAGGACGGCATGGCGGTCGCCTACGGCCTGCTCTCGCTGCAGGAGCGCGGCACCCCGTTCATCGAGCCGACGACGCCGGTCTACGAGGGCATGATCGTGGGGCTCAACCGCCGCCCCGGCGACCTCGCCGTCAACGTCACCAAGCAGAAGCAGAAGACCAACATCCGCAGCTCGAACGAGGACATGACCGTCAAGCTGGTGCCGCCGCGGCGGATGTCCCTCGAGGAGTCGCTCGACTTCCTGGAGGACGACGAGCTCGTCGAGGTGACCCCGGCGAACCTGCGGCTGCGCAAGCGGGTGCTCAACGCCGACCAGCGGATCCAGATGCGCAAGCGCGAGCTGGCGAGGACCTGAGCGCACCGCTCGCCGGCGGCGGCGCGGTGACGCTGCGCCGCCGCACCCCGTGACCTGGTTCGCTCAGGAGGGGACCTGCTTGCGCAGCAGGTCGAGCACCTGGTTCTGACCCTCGAGGATGCCGAGCTGCTGCCTGCTCAGCTCGTGCAGCGCGATCAGGGTCTGGTGGTCGGCGAGGGCACGGGCGTCGGCGGTGCGCTGCGCCAGGTTGGCGCTCACCTGCAGCGAGATCATGATCGACAGCTGGGGCAGGTTGAGGATGGTGAGCAGCAGCGGCCAGGGAGTCCTGTCGAAGCCGACGATGTTCCCCGCGAAGAGCCACACCACGATGCCGACGGTGACGCCGACGAACACCCACATCGAGCCGACGATGACGTTGACGACGTTGGCGGTGCGGTCGAGGAAGCCGGTGCCCCGGTGATGCTTCGACAGCTCCAGGCGTGGCCTGTGGAGAGCCGGGGCGGCGCGCACCTCGGCGTCGACGGCGGCGTGCTTCGGAGTGATCTGCGGCGGATCGGTGGTGGTCATGACGGCCCCTCCTCTGAGCTCACTCGAAGGCCTCGACGCAGCGCACCCCGCCGTCGCCGGCCACCGCCGAGTGCTCGACCCCGGCGGGGATGCGGATGCCCTCACCGGTGGCCAGCGGCAGGCCGTCGAAGCTGATCGTCCCCTCGACCACGAAGAGACGCTTGGGACGGGGATGGCGGTGACGACCGAACACCGCCCCGCCCCCCGCCGACCACGGCGAGGGGTGCAGACCGGCGGCGCGCAGCGTCTGCTCCGGCGCCGGCGAGGCCTCGAGGCGCTCGATCACCCGGGGGAATGTACAGCACCCACCCGGCGGCCGCCCTCAGGCCAGGGCGGCGTCCACCTTGGCGGCCAGGATGAAGTCGTTGCGGGTGAGCCCCTTCACCGCGTGGGTGGTGAGCTCGATCTCCAGCCGGCCCCAGCCCACCCCCATGTCGGGATGGTGCCCCTCGCCCTCGGCGATCAGCGCCACCCGGGTGGCGGTGGCGAAGGCGGCGGCGAAGTCACGGAAGCGCAGCCGCCGCCGCAGCCGGACCTCACCGTCGACCTCCCACTCCGAGGAGAGCTGCCCGTACAGCTCCTGGAGCTCCGGCCCGGTCACCGTCGGGGTCGAGCCGGTGCAGGCCTCGCAGTGCTCCCTGGCGAGCGGCATTACTCGAAGAGGTCGGGCTGCTCGCGGGTGATGCGGTCCCAGATCGGCTGGAACGAGAACCATCCCGCGATCCGCGACCCCACCTGCGAGGCGGTCAGCTCGGCGGAGGCCTCATCGATGAGCACCGGCGACCCCGCCGCCTCGGCGAGCAGCTGGGCCTGGCAGGAGCGCTCCATGGTGAGGAACCACCAGGCCGCCTCGTCCACCGACTGGCCGACGGTCAGCAGGCCGTGGTTGCGGAGGATCACCGCCTTGCGGCTTCCCAGCGCCGTGCTGATCCGCCGCCCCTCCTCGAGGTCGAGGACCACGCCGGTGTAGTCGTCGAAGAGGGCATGATCGCCGTAGAAGGCGCAGGCGTCCTGGGTGATGGGGTCGAGCAGCCGGCCCAGCGACGACCACGACTTCCCATACAGGGAGTGGGCATGGGCGGCGGCGATCACGTCGGGACGGGCCCTGTGGACCTGGGAGTGGATCGCGAAGGCGGCGGCGTTGACCGCCCGGCCACCCTCGACCACCTCGCCCCTGTCGTTGACGAGGAGCAGGTCGGAGACCCTGATCTGGCCGAAGTGCATCCCGAAGGGATTCACCCAGAAGTGATCGGTCAGCTCCGGATCGCGAGCCGTGATGTGCCCCGCCACCCCCTCGTCGAAGCCGCACTTCGAGAACATCCGGAAGGCCGCGGCGAGCCGCTGCTTGCGATGCAGGCGCTCCTCCTCGACCGACGCGAACGACGGGGGCGTGGGGATGGTCAGCTCCCGACGGAGCGCTTGTGCCATGTCTCGACCTCCGGAGGGCGCTGCGACGTCTCCAGTGTACGGCCGCAGCCGCGAGCGACGGCCTCGGCGGCCGCGCCCCGGTGACCCGGCGGCGCTCCTGGTGGGGCTGGGGATGGGAGGACGCCGCCGTCGCCGGCGACGAGCTCGACCGGCTCGCCGGCATGCTCGCCGCCGTCCTCGGCGACCCCGGGCGGCCGCGGGAGGCCCCCGACCCCGAGGCGCTGGGCCTGCCGCCGCCGCGGATCGCCGTGCCCGCAGCCCTCGCCGGCCTCGCCGACGGCACCGACCGGGCCCGGGCGGTGCACAGCCACGGCCAGTCGTTCCTCGACGTGGTGGCGATGCTCGAGGGCGACCTCGACGCCGCCTGCGACTGGGTGCTGCGCCCCGGCGACGAGGGCGAGGTGGCCGCGGTCCTGGAGTGGTGCACCGCCGCCGGGGTCGCCGCGATCCCGTACGGTGGGGGCACCAGCGTCGTCGGCGGGGTCACCCCCCGGGTCGGCGACGCCTACGCCGGAGCGGTGAGCGTCGACCTCACCGGCCTCGACCGGGTGCTCGACGTCGACACCGTGTCGCGGGCGGCACGGGTCCAGGCGGGGGTGCTGGGCCCGGCGCTCGAGGAGGCGCTCCGCCCCCTGGGCCTGACCATGCGCCACCAGCCCCAGTCGTACGAGTTCGCCTCGGTCGGCGGCTGGCTGGCGACCCGGTCGGCAGGCCACCACTCCACCCTGCACACCCACGTCGACGACCGGGTCGAGGGGATGCGGGCGGTGACCCCGCGGGGGACGCTGGAGACGAGGCGGCTGCCCGCATCGGGCGCGGGGCCCAGCCCCGACCGCCTCCTGCTCGGCTCCGAGGGGGCGCTGGCGGTGATCACCGAGGCGTGGCTGCGGCTGGTCGAGCGCCCCCGCTTCCGCGCCCGGGCCACGGTCCGCTTCCCCGACATGCCCGGCGGCTCCGCCGCGGCCATGGCGCTGGGCCGGAGCGGGCTGCTCCCCGCCAGCTGCCGGCTGATCGACGCCACCGAGGCGATGATCAACCGGGTGGGCGACGGCTCCGCCTGCCTGCTGATGCTCGGCTTCGAGTCCGCCGACCATCCCGTGGACGCCGCCCTCGCCCGCGGCCTGGAGCTCTGCGCCGACGCGGGCGGGGTCGCGGAGGCGGTGCGGGAGGAGTCCGGCGCCGGGACCGGGGATGCGTGGCGGTCGGCCTTCGTGCGGCTGCCCTACGTGCGCGACGCGGTCGCACGGCTGGGGCACATCGTGGAGACCTTCGAGACCGCGGTGACCTGGGACCGCTTCGAGGAGCTCTGGCGGGCGGTGTCGGAGCGCGCCGGCGCGGCGGTGGCGGAGGTGTGCGGGGCCGGGCTGGTCACCTGCCGGCTGACCCACGTCTATCCGGACGGGTGCGCCCCGTACTTCACCGTGATCGCTCGCAGCCGGCACGGCGACCAGCGGGCGCAGTGGGCCGCGGTCAAGGCGGCGGCGACCGAGGCCATCCTCGGCGCCGGCGGGACGATCACCCACCACCACGCGGTCGGCCGCGACCACCGCCCCTGGTACGACCGTCAGGTGCCGGCGCTGTTCGCCGAGGGGCTGGCCACGGTGAAGGCGGCGTGGGACCCGGCCTGGATCCTCAACCCGGGAGTGCTGGTGTGACCGGATGGGTGGCGGTTCCCGGCCGTTCCGCGGCCGCTCGCGCCGCGCTCTACAGCCCGAGGCCGGCCACGGGACTGGCCGCGAACCTCTCCGTCCCCAGGGCCAGCTGCAGGCCGGTGAACGCGGAGTGGGCATGGAGGTAGTCGAGCTCGTGGGCGAGGTCGCCGACACCGTTGCTGGCCGGTAGCGGGGCCAGCTGGAGGGTGCTGAGCACTCCGAGGGCACGTCCCTGGGCGTCGAGGTAGGCGCTCCCGGAGTCGCCGGGGATTCCCGGCGAGAGGGTCATGACCGCGTGGCTCCAGCCGCTGCCGCTGTCTCCGAGGCTGACGCCCCCCCGACGGTCACCGCGCCGCACCCGGGTTGACGCGACGATCACGGATATCTAATATCCGGATCATGAAGCTCTCCGATGGGGTGGAGTGGGGGATCCACTGCTGCACCGTCCTGGCCGCGCTGCCGGAGGGGACGGCGCTTCCGGCGGGCCGCCTCGCCGAGTTCCACGGGGTGCCCGCCGCCTACCTGGCCAAGCACCTCCAGGCGCTGAGCCGGGCGGGCATCGTGACCACCGAGCCGGGGCAGCGGGGCGGCTACCGGCTGGCGCGGCCGCCGGCCGAGATCAGCCTCTGGGACGTGGTCGCCGCCGTCGACGGCAGCGCTCCCGCATTCCGCTGCACCGAGATCCGCCGCCGCGGACCGGCGGCGCTCCCCGACCGTCAGTACACCCGCGCCTGCGGGATCGCCCGCGCGATGCAGCGCGCCGAGCAGGCATGGCGAGCCGAGCTCCAGGCCACCACCCTCGCCGACATCCTCGCCGACCTGGCGAGCAGCGTCCCGCCCCGGGCGGTCCAGAGGGCCGGGGCATGGTTCATGGAGGTGCTCCGATGAAGGTGTTCGTCGCCGGTGCCACCGGCGTCGCCGGCCGGCCCGCGGTGCGGCTGATGGTCGGGGCGGGGCACCGCGTGACCGCCGCCGCCCGCAGCGAGGAGAGGGCCGCGCTGCTGCGCTCGCTCGGCGCCACCGCGGTGATCGTCGACCTCTTCGATCCGGCCGCGGTGGGCACCGCGGTGGCCGGTCACGAGGCGGTGGTCAACCTTGCCACCCACATCCCGAGCATGGCGAGGGCGGCGCTGCCCGGCTCCTGGGGGGAGAACGACCGCATCCGCCGCGAGCTCTCGCGCAACCTGGTCGACGCCGCCCTCGCCGCCGGCGCCACCCGCTACGTGCAGGAGTCGGTGGCGTTCTTCTACCGCGACCTCGGCGACGGGTGGATCGACGAGGACACCGCTCTCGACCTCCCCGCGTACGCGAGCAGCACCGCCGACGCCGAGGCGTCGGCGCGGCGCTTCACCGACGCGGGCGGCGCCGGCGTGGTGCTGCGCTTCGGCATGTTCTACGGCGCCGACAGCGGCCACATGACCGCCGACATGGTGCGGCTGGCGCGGCGGGGAGTGACGCCGTTCATGGGCCCGAGCGGGTTCGTCTCCTCGATCCACACCGACGACGCCGGCGCGGCGGTGGTGGCCGCGCTGGGGATGCCCGCCGGCGTCTACAACGTCGTCGACGACGACCCGGTTCGCCGCGCCGAGTTCGTCGCCACCATGGCGGGCGCCCTCGGCATCCGCACCCCGCGGATGGCGCCGCGGGCGGCGGCCACCGTGCTCGGCTCGCGGGGCGCGGTGATGATCCGTTCGCAGCGGGTCTCGAACCGCCGCTTTCGGGAGGCCTCCGGCTGGGCGCCGCGGCGGCCCAGCGTGCGCGAGGGGTGGCCCGAGGTCGCGGCCGCCGTCGAGCAGGCCCCGGCCGCCTCACCCCGGCGGCGGGCCGTCCGGGGCCTGCTCGGGGGGCTCTCGGTGCTGGCGCCACTGGTGGTGCTGGTGCTCGCCCGGAGCGGGGATCAGCAGAGGCGGAGCGCGCCGCAGAGCGCGGACAGCCGGGCGGGCAGACCGTCGGGTGGCGAGGGCGCCGGACCGGCGGTCGGCGGGGAGGCGGCGGGCGCCTGACCCGTCGCGGCGCGCGAGAGCGTCACCGGCGGGACCGCGGGGAGGAGGCGCGACCGCGGCGCGGTCGGGACCGACGGCGCCGCCGTCGCCGCGGCCAGGGGGAGTGACGGCAGCGGCGGGGGCGCGAGCGGCCCCGCCGCTGGCGCGGTGTCGAGGACGCTCTGCAGCGCCTCGGCGGCGATCCCCGCGGCCTCGGTGGTGATGTGGCGCTCGCCGCGGTAGAAGTCGTATCCGGCGGTCTCGCGGTACGGGTAGCCGGTGAGCGGGGTCCGGTGCTGCATCCGCAGCGCCACCCCGGTCATCTCCGCCTCGAGCCCGGCGTAGCGCCCTCCCTGCAGCGCGTTCGCCCGGTGCAGCGCGGTGAGCAGGGTGAGCTGGCGGACCTCCTTGTAGCTGCTGCTCACCTGCTGCGTGCCCAGGTCGAACTCGAAGAAGAAGCCGCCGGCGCCGGTGTCGTGGAGCCTGGTGGAGTTGGCGACCAGGCCGTCGAGCATCTGGGTGGCCAGGGCGGTGAGGACGGGGATCCCGGTGGCGTCGCCGGTGTCGAGCAGCGCCAGCACCTCGTCGGCCTGCTCACCCA
Organism: Candidatus Dormiibacterota bacterium; assembly: GCA_036495095.1. NCBI lineage: Bacteria > Bacillati > Candidatus Dormiibacterota > Candidatus Dormiibacterota bacterium. Next base: position 9,401 of record DASXNK010000090.1, read on the forward strand.
CCTTCGCCTCGCGGTCGGCGGGGACACCGCCGCACACGGTGTGGTTGAAGAGGTGGTAGGTGGTGTCGTAGGCCTGGGAGACCACGGTGAGCGCCTCGCGCATCCCCACCGCGACCCAGCCCGGATCGCCGAAGCGCATCCCCGCGTCGACCAGGGCGAGACCGCCCTCGAGGTCGTGGTCGACCCGGTAGCCGTCGGCGCACGCGGGCTGGTGGCCGGCGGCGGAGACATGGCCGTGCACCACCCCCGCGGCGGGGTCGACGATGCCGTTGAGGTGGCCGGCGAAGGCCTGGGCCCGCTGTGTCCAGAAGGCGTCGCCGGTGAGCCCGGCGAGCTGCAGGAACTGCCAGTACACCCAGCCCTTGTCCGAGGAGTAGTGGACGACCTTGGCCCGAAGCGGCGCGGTCAGCCGGGCCAGCGCCGCCGCCTGGGAGTGGTCGCCGGGGTGGCGTCGCTGGTACCAGACCATGTTCAGCACGTCGCGCAGGTCGGTGAGCTCGTCGCGGCGTGCCGGGCTGCCGTCGGGGAGGTTGGAGCGGGCCGGGTCGTCGACCGACCAGTTGATGAAGAGCCCGCCGGTCGCCGGGTTGAACCCGTGAGCGTCGATCTCGTCGAGGGTGGCCCGCACCGCCGCGTCGAGCGCCGGCGCCGCCGCCGAGACCGGCGCAGCCGCCGGGGCCATCGATGCCGCCATCGCCAGCAGCGCCATCACGATCAGCATCCGCAGCGCACCGCGCCGCGAGCGCAGCCGTCGCACCGTCACGACACCGTCCTCCTGCCGGACGTTCCCTTCCCTCCCGGCCGCAGCCGGTCGGCGCCCATTATGGGCGACCCGTCACGGCGGCGGGGGACGCCCCGGCGGGAGGCGGCGCACCTGCGGATCGCGTTAACAAAGTATGATGCTGAGGCTATACGGGAAGGTGCACAGAGGAGGGGGATCGTGGCCGTGCTCGAGGCGACCCGCACGGGCTCGCTGCCGGCCCCCCCGCAGCCGTGGCTGGACGACTTCCACGCCCCGTCCCACGAGTGGCGCCGGCTCTTCTCCGAGGTCCTCGGCACCTTCCTCCTGGTCCTGGTCGCCGCCGGGCCGGGGCCGGTCAGGAGCGCGACCGCGGCGACGATCGGCCGCACCGCGGAGGTGACGGCGCCGGCCCTCATGGTGATGGCGGTGATCCTGTTCATGGGGCGGGTCGGGGGCGCTCACCTCAACCCGACCGTCACCCTCGCCTTCGCCCTGCGGCGCGAGTTCCCCTGGAGGCGCGTCCCCGGGTACGTCGCCGGCCAGGCGGTGGGCGCGGTGCTCGCCTGCCTGGTGCTCTGGGCGCTCCTCGGCCACCGCGCCAGCCTCGGTGCGACCGTGCCCGGTCCGGGCATCACCGATGTCCAGGCGATGCTGATGGAGGCGATCCTCACCGCCGGGCTGATCAGCACCATCCTCGGCACCGCCTCCGGTGCGCAGAACGTCGGGCACCTCTCCGCCATCGCCGTCGGCGGGTACATCGCCCTCGCCGGGCTCTGGTCGAGCCCGGTCAGCGGCGCGTCGATGAACCCGGCGCGCTCGCTCGCGCCCGCGATCGTCCGGGGCGACCTGGGTCACACCTGGGTCTACCTGGCCGGCCCCCTGCTCGGGCTCGCCCTGGCGCTGGGGTGCGCGCTGATCCTGCGCGGACCCGGCGGTGACCCGGTGGCCGCCGGCGCCGCCCAGGGTGATCAGCCAGCCTGAACCTCGACCCCGGCGGCGGTCAGCGCGGTCACGGTGGCGGCCACCCCGGCCTCGCCGAGGCCGGCGCAGAGGCGCTGCAGCACCCGGGTGGCGAAGCCCAGGCGCGCCGCCGACATCGCGGTCTCGCGGACGCAGTACTCGGTGGCGATGCCGCAGACGTCGACGGCGTCGACCCCGTGGGCGCGCAGCACCGCATCGAGGCCGCGACCGTCCGCCGCGGTGCCCTCGAAGCCCGAGTAGGCGGCGGCGTGCTCGCCCTTGAGCACCTCGACGTCGGCGTCGACGCGGAGCCCGGGGTGGTACTCGGCACCGGTGCTGCCGGCCACGCAGTGCACCGGCCAGGTGCCGCGATAGTCGGGGTCGGCGCCGGCGGCGGCGAAGTGCCCGGCGGGGTCGACGTGCCAGTCCCGGGTGGTCACCACCAGCGCGTACCCGCCGCGGTGGGCGGCGACGTGGCCGGTGATCGCCGCCGCCGCGGCGGCCCCGCCGGGCACCGCCAGCGATCCCCCCTCGCAGAAGTCGTTCTGGACATCGACGACCAGAAGTGCACGGCTCACGTCACGCGATCCTCCCCCGCTGGGCGATGCCGCCCTCCTCGCCGAGGCTGGCGCGCAGCGCCAGCAGCCGGGGGCTGCGCCGCACCGGCCAGGGCTGGGGATCGTCGATCCGCCGCACCGCCGCGGGCAGCGACTCCCGCTCGGCGAGGCAGTGGGCGCGAACCAGGTCGAGCGGGGGCAGCGCGACGCAGGTGCGCCCCGCCTCCATCACCCGGCGGAGCAGCGGCCGGCCGGGAAGGCTCTCGTCGGCGAGGCCGACGACGTCGCCGTGACCGGGGTCGCGGAAGACCTGGTGGACGCCGGGGTCGGTGTGCTTGGCGGCGCTCAGCTTCATCACCGGCCGGTCGACCCCCGCCTCGCGCTGGGCCACCAGCTTGTAGACCCCGCCGAGCGAGGGCGCGTCGGCGGAGGTGCCGAGCATGGTCCCCACCCCGAAGGCGTCGACGGGCGCGCCGCCCCGCACCAGGGCCTCGATGCGGTACTCGTCGAGGTCGTTGGAGGCGATGATCCGGCACGACCGCATCCCCGCCGCGTCGAGCATCACCCGTGCCGTCGCCGCATGCTCGGCGAGGTCGCCGGAGTCGATCCGGATGCCGGCGAGGGACACCCCGGTCGCGATCGACGCGGCGATCGCGTTGGCCACGCCGCGCTCGGTGTCGTAGGTGTCGACGAGCAGCACCGCGAGCCCGGGGTACTCGCCGAGGAACGACTCGAAGGCGGCGCGCTCGCCCTCGGGCCCGAAGGCGAGGACGTAGTGGTGGGCCATGGTCCCGGTGGTGGGGATGCCGAGGCGCCGGCCCGCCACCGCCGTCGCCGTGCCCGCGGCGCCGGCGATGTAGGCCGCCCGGGCCACCCCGAGGGCGGCGTCGGGGCCGTGGAGGCGGCGCAGCGAGAAATCCCACACCGGCCGGCCGGCGGCGGCGTCGACGATCCGCGCCGCCTTGCTGGCGATCATCGTCTGGTGGTTGACGATGGCGAGCAGCGCCGACTCGGCCAGGGTGGCCTCGACCCGCGGGGCGGTGACCCGCAGCAGCGGCACCTCGGCGCCGACCACGGTGCCCTCGGCGATCGCCTCCACCCGGCCGGTGAAGCCGAGCTCCGAGAGATGCTCGAGGAAGTCGTCCCCGTAGATGCCCTGCCGGGCCATCCACTCCAGCTCGACGGGCTCGAAGCGCAGCCCCTCGAGGTAGGCGAGCGCCTGCTCGAGGCCGGCGGCCACCAGGTAGCCGCGGTGGCGGGGGAGGCTGCGGACGAACAGCTCGAAGGTCGCCTCGCCGTTCAGGCCGGCGTGGAGGAACGCCTGCGCCATGGTGAGCTCGTACTGGTCGCAGTGCAGCCCGTAGCCGGCGTCGGACAGGGGCAGCGGCCGGGTCTCGGTCACAGGCGCTCCCCAGCGGGAGGGACGTTCAGCGCAGAGGCTATCACCCGTCCCCGGCCGGGACGTCTCAGCCGGAGACCATCACGGTCACGGTGAAGCGGCCGGCATTTCCGGTGCAACGCATCGCCTCGCCGCAGCTGGTGCGATGTGCGGACACCACCGCCCGCCCCGGGCGCAGCGCCTGGTACCTCGCGGTCACGGTGCCGCAGCCACCGCCCGGGACGCAGCTGCCGGGCCGGTCCGGCGCGTACACGGGGTCGCCCGCGGAGCGCAGCACCGAGGCGTCGGAGGGCGGGTCGTACTGCCAGTAGGTCGAGTGCAGCACCACCGTGAGGGTGCCGCCGGTGCGCAGCGACACGGTTCCACCATCGTCAGCCTCGCCGGCGACGCGGGAGGCGGGCGGCGGGCTCGGGCGGTCGACCGGGGCGGCGGTCGCGGCGGCGGTGGACCCCGGCGCCGCCGGCCCCGAGGGCGTGACCGTGGCCACCGGGGAGGGCGACCGGGTCGCGGCCGCGGGGGAGACGGTGCCGCACCCACCGAGCAGGACGGCGGCGGCGACGGCGGCGAGGCCGGCGGCGGCGGGGCGGGGGCGGGGACGGCGCATGAGGGTGCTCTCTCCTCTGGTCCGGATCTGCGATGCCAAGGACGCGGGTGGGGCCCCCCGGGTTCCCACCGCCGCGCTCAGCTCCGGCCCCCCGCCCCGGCGCGGATCGCCGCCGGCGTGCGCGAGCGCCGCGGGCTCCAGGCGGGGCGGCGCTCGACGAACTCGTAGAGCATCGCGGGGCGGCCCGGCACCCCCTTGACCACCACCCCGGTGCTCCGCACCAGCCCCGACTGCTCCAGCTCGCGGCGGAAGTTCGAGGCCTCGTGGGTCACCCCCGAGATCGCGTCGTAGAGGCGGCGCGCCTGGGGCATGGTGAAGCGCTCGGGGAGCAGGCCGACGGCGATGTTCGAGTACCAGAGCTTGCCGCGGAGCCGCTCGGTGCCCTCGGCGATCATCGCGCCGTGGTCGAAGGCGACCTCGGGGAGGTCGTCGACGGGGAACCACCGGGCGGTGGTGGCGCCCTCGTGGAGCACCACCGCGTCGATGAGGGCGAGGTAGGAGATCGAGACGATCCAGCCCCGGGGGTCGCGGCTGGGGTCCCCGTAGGTGTGCAGCTGCTCGAGGTAGACCGCGCCCACCCCGGTCTTCTCGGTGAGCTTGCGCTGGGCGGTCTGCTCGGGCAGCTCGTCGTCGTTCATGAAGCCGCCGGGGAGCGCCCAGCGCTCCTGCTGCGGCGGCTCCTCCCGGCGCACCAGCAGGACGTGGAGGCGGCCGCTCAGGGGTGCGAGGATCACCGGATCGGCGGTGAGCGCCGCGGGGGCGGCGAAGCCCGCGGAGTTGACCGCGGTGAGCCTCGGCATGGCACCGCTGAGGCTAGCAGCAGCGACGATCCTGCATGCTGGCGGGGTGCCCGGCGCCGAGCTCGCCCTCCCCGCTCCGCTCGACGTGCCCACCTCGCTCGAGGTCTTCCGCCGCTGGGGCGACGACCTCGTCGACCGCTGGGACGGGCAGGTCCTGGTCCGCACCCTGCGCAGCGGCGGCGAGCCGGTCGCCTGGAGCGCGGTGTCCGCCGGCGACACCCGGTCGCCGCGGCTGCGGGTGAGCGTCGACGACCCCGCCCACCTGGAGGCGGCGGTGGCGGCCGGGCACGCCCTCTTCGTCACCGCGCCGGAGGCGTTCGAGAGCCTCCGTGCCAGCGATCACGCGGTGGCGGCGGCGGAGGCGCGCCATCCGGGTGTCCGCGGCGTCCGCGAGCCCGACCTGCTCACCGCGCTGGTGCGGTTCATCAGCGCCCAGCAGGTCAACCTGCGCTGGGCGGCCACCACCCGCGCCCGGCTGGTGCGCGCCGTCGGGGTGGCGCGCAGCGCCGGCGGCCGCGAGGTCTGGGCCCTCGACCCCCAGCGGCTCGCCGAGACCGACCCCGGCGAGCTCCGCGCGATGCAGTTCACCACCCGCAAGGCGGAGTACATCGTCGGCGTCGCCGCCGAGGTGTGCGCCGGCCGCCTCGACCTCGCGGAGCTCGGCGGCTGCGCCGACGACGAGGTCATCGCGCGGCTGATGGCGGTGCGCGGCCTCGGCCGGTGGACCGCCGAGTGGGTGCTCGCGCGCACCCTGGGCCGCCCCCGGGTGGTCGCCGGCGACCTCGGCGTGCGCAAGGCGGTGGGCGCCGCGTACCTGGGCGGGCGCATGCCCTCCGAGGCCGACGTGCGGGCGCTCACGGCCCACTGGGGCGCAGCGGCGGCGGTGGCCCAGGCGGTGCTGCTCCACACCCTGGTGGGCCCGGTCCCGCCGCTGTAGCGCCGCGCGGGACCGCCGCCCAGAATGGGGCGATGCCCGGTTGCGGGCGGCGCGCCGCCCTGGCCTCGACCCTGCTCCTCCTCGCCGGCTGCGGGTCCCCGCAGGCCGCCGCCGGCCGGGCCGCCGGGAGCGCCGGGAGCACCACCACCGCCAGGCCGGCGCTCGCCGCCGGGCCGGCGTGGACCACCTACCACGGCGACGCCGCCCGCTCCGGGGTGGACGCCACCTCGCCGCCGATGGGGTCGCCGCGGGTGCTCTGGCGCTCCGCCGCCCTCGACGGCGACGTCCAGGCCGAGCCGCTGCTGGTCGACGGCCACGTCATCGTCGCCACCGAGGGCGACTCGCTCTACTCGCTCGACGCCGGCAGCGGCGCGGTGGCCTGGCGGGTGCGGCTGGGCACTCCGGTGCCGCGCTCGATGCTGCCCTGCGGCAACATCTTCCCGCTCGGCATCACCGGCACCCCGGTCGTCGACCGCGCCGCCGGGCTGGTCTACGCAGTGGCCGAGTCCATCCCCGGCACCCACACCCTGGTCGCCGTCGAGCTCGCCACCGGCCGGGAGCGCTGGCGGCGCGGGGTCGACCCGCCGGGGATGAGCCCGATCACCCAGCAGCAGCGCGCCGCCCTCGCCCTCGACGCCGGCCGGGTGGTGGTCGCCTTCGGAGGGCTGCTCGGCGACTGCGGCGCCTACCACGGCTGGGTGGTGGCGGTGGCCACCGACGGCGGCGGCCCGCTCCTCGACTTCCGGGTGCCGGGCACCCGCGAGGGCGGCATCTGGGCGCCCCCGGGACCGGTGGTCGACCCCGACGGGACCCTGCTCGTGGCCACCGGGAACAGCGAGGCGGTGGCCACCCTCGACGGCGGCGACTCGGTGCTCCGGCTCTCGCCCGACCTGCGCCAGCTCGACCAGTGGGCGCCCGCCGACTGGCGGGTGCTCAACACCACCGACACCGACGTCGGCTCGATCAGCCCGGCGGAGGTGGGCGGAGGCCTGCTCTTCCAGGGGGGCAAGTCGGGCCGCGGCTCGCTGCTCCGGGCCGGCCACCTCGGCGGCGAGGGCGGGGAGGCCTTCGCCGCCGAGGTCTGCCCGGGCGGGTCGTACGGCGGCACCGCCCTCGCCGCCCCGTCCCTGTACGTGCCCTGCGTCCAGGGGCTGCGAGCGCTGCGAATCGGCCCCGGCGCGACCTTCTCCGTGACCTGGACCGGGCCCGCCACCGGGTCCCCGATCCTGGCCGGCGGGGTGGTCTGGGCGACCGCCTCCGGCCAGGGCGTCCTGCTCGCGCTCGACCCCGCGAGCGGCGCCGAGCGCGCCCGCGTCGAGGTCGGACCGACCCTCCGCTTCGCCACCCCGGCGAGCCTGGGAGGGACGCTGGTGGTGGCCTCCGGGGCCTCGATCGTCGCCGTCACGGGGGTCTGACCCTCCCCGGGCGGACCTTGACGGACCCGGCCCCGGACGGCTTGAATGACCCGCTCCGAGAGGAAGCCCGCCGTGCGGGGAAGCGGGTGATCTGGTTGCTCTTCACCACCGTCGACTTTGCCGTCTTCTTCACCACCGTCCTGGCGCTGAGCTGGCTGGTCCCGGCCTTCGGCACCCGCTGGAAGCTGCTCGTCCTGCTCGCCAGCTATGTCTTCTACAGCTGGTGGGACTGGCGTTTCTGCGGGCTCCTCGCAGCCTCGACCGCGGCCAACCAGGCTGCCGCCGAGGCGATCGCGCGCAGCCGCTCGGCGGCGCGGCGGCGCACCCTGCTCGGCCTCGCCGTGGCCTCCGGGCTGGTCACCCTCGGGTTCTTCAAGTACGCCGGCTTCTTCGCCAGCTCGCTGGAGAACGCCCTCGGCCACCTCGGCATCGGGGCCCCGCTCCCGCTGCTCCAGGTGGTGCTCCCGGTGGGCATCTCGTTCTTCACGTTCCAGGCGATCAGCTACGTGGTCGACGTGTACCGGTCAACCATCGAGCCCGCCTCGCGCCTCGACTTCGCCGTGTACCTCGCGTTCTTCCCCCACGTGGTGGCCGGGCCGATCGTCCGCGCCCGGGAGTTCATCCCCCAGCTCCGGCGCGACCCGGCCGAGCCCCGGGTGGACGGCGCCCGCGCGCTCAGCCTGATCCTCGGCGGGCTCTTCAAGAAGATGGTGCTGGCCGGCTTCCTCGCCACCGCGGTGGTCGACCCGGTCTTCGCCGCCCCGGGGGCGCACTCGCGGCTCGAGGTGCTCGCCGCCGTCTACGGCTACGCGGTGCAGATCTGGGCCGACTTCAGCGGCTACACCGACATCGCCATCGGCTGCGCGCTGCTGATGGGCATCCGCTTCCCCGCCAACTTCAACGCCCCCTACACCGCCACCAGCCTGCAGGACTTCTGGCACCGCTGGCACATGACCCTCTCGCGGTGGCTGCGCGACTACCTCTACGTGCCCCTCGGCGGCTCCCGGGGGTCGCGGCTGTTCACCGCCCGCAACCTGATGCTCACCATGGTGCTCGGCGGCCTCTGGCACGGCGCCGCCTGGACCTTCGTGGTCTGGGGTGGCATCCACGGCGCCTTCCTGGTCGCCGAGCGGCGGCTGCGCGGCCGCGGACCGGACCTCGACCCCGCCACCGGCCGCCTGCTCGGCCGCCTGCTCACCTTCCACGTCGTCTGCCTGGCCTGGATCTTCTTCCGCGCCGAGTCGCTGGGCACCGCGATGGGCCTGCTCGGCCGGCTGGTCAGCGGGGGCGGCCCCGCCACCCTGGTCACCTTCCCGGTGGTGCTCGCGATCGGGCTCGGCATCGCCAGCCAGTACCTGCCCTCGGGGGTGATGGGGCGCGCGGTGGCCCGCTTCTCGCGGCTGGCCCCGGCGCTGCAGGGCGCCGCCGTCGCCGCCGCCCTGGTCGGCATCGGCGTGCTCGGCCCCCAGGGCGTCGCTCCGTTCATCTACTACCGCTTCTGACGTGGAGGGGCGGAGGCTGATGCGACCCCGTCAGCTGCTGGTGGTGGCGCTCGTGGGCCTCGGCCTGGCGCTGCTGCTGAACGCCCGGAGCCTGGAGCGCAGCGCCGAGACCTCGCCGTTCGGGCTGCGCCGCAGCGTCGAGATCGCGATGCTCCGGCCGGTGGTGACGATCAGCGACCACCTCGCCCTCGACCGGCCCCGGGCGGCGCTCAGCGCCCTGCTGCACCGTCCCGACGACGGCGCCCCCGCCCCGCCCGACGCCACCGCCCTGCCCCCGGCGCTGCCGCCGGTGCGGGTGGCCTCGTCGGGCCTCCGGCTGCGGCTCCCCGCCAGCGGCCCGTCGCGGCCGGCCCCACCGCCGGGGCCGCCGGCGCACACCGCCGCCGATCCGCTCCGCCTGCTGGTCGGCGGCGACTCGGTCGCCGGCTTCCTCTGCTACGAGATGCAGGCGCTCGCCGAGCACGACCCGAGCCTGGTGGTGCGCACCCACTTCCAGATCTCCACCGGGCTCAGCCGTCCCGACTACTACGACTGGCCGGCGCATCTCGCCCAGGACACCGCCGCCTCCAACCCCGAGGTGGTGGTCTTCCTCGTCGGCGCCAACGACGACCAGCCGCTGCAGACCGCCGGCGGCGGCGTCGCCGACTTCGGCTCCCCCGCCTGGATCGCCGAGTACGGCCGCCGCGCCGGGGCGCTCATGGACCAGCTGCGCCGCGAGGGCCGCACCGTGGTCTGGGTGGGGCTGCCGGTGATGCGCGCCCCCGACTTCGCCGCCCGCATGGACGTGATCGACGACGCCGCCCGGCGCCAGGCGGTGCGCCGCCCCGGGGTGCTCTTCCTCGACAGCCGGCCGCTCTTCTCCGACGCCGGCGGAGGCTATGCCGCCTACCTGCCCGACGACTCCGGGGCGCTCACCCTGATGCGCGCCCCCGACGGCGTCCACCTCTCCCCGCAGGGCGGGATGCGGCTCGCCGAGGCGGTGCTGCACCTCGTCCACGACCATCCCGAGGGTGGCGGCTGGGCCCTCCCCCGGAGCGGCCGGGCGCGCTGATCAGTCGTAGTCGCCGCCCTCGAGGGCGGCACGCAGGGTATGGACCAGCCGGACCCGCGCCGGGGCGGGATCGTCCTCGGCGTAGGCGATCCGGCGCCAGCCCCGGGCCGCGGGCGGCGACACCGCGCCGGTGGCGTGGAGCACGACGATCTCCCGCTCCAGCGCCTCGCCGCAACCGAGCGCGAAGGCCACCGCGGGGTCGATGCCGCCGAGGTCGGCGACCAGCAGCGAGGCCTCGCGGACCGCCTCGACCACCGCCTCGGGGGTGGTGAGCTCGGCGGCGCGCCGGCAGCGCACGGGCAGGTGCTCGGCGACGATGGCGCAGGCCTCCTCGACGAGGCGGGCGACCGCCTCGGAGCCGGCCGGCCGGCGCGGCAGGGCGATCAGCACCCGGCTCTCGATCGCCGGCACCGCCTCCGCGGACGTCACGCCCCACGCTGTGGTGTTGCTCACGAGCCCTCGTGTCGCCCGGCCGAGTTATTTATTCCGACGCGAACGTAGATGATACGGGCGGCGGGGGTCAAGCGCGAACCCGACATTCCTTCACCAGATCTTCACGGATGCGGCGGAATACTCGCCGGCATGAGTGAGGCCCGGCGTTCAGCCTTCGGCAGCCCCAGCATCGACGAGGTGCACATCCTCTGGCTCAGCGCCGGGCTGGGCTGCGACGGCGACTCGATCTCGCTGACCGCGGCCACCCAGCCGAGCCTCGAGGACATCGTCCTCGGCGCCATCCCCGGCCTCCCCAGGGTCCACCTCCACCACCCCCTGCTCGCCTTCGAGGTCGGCGACGACTTCCTGCGCGACTGGCACCGGGCCGTGCGCGGCGAGCTCGACCCCTTCATCCTCGTGCTGGAGGGGTCGGTGCCCAACGAGGCGATCAACGCGGAGGGCTCCTGGGCGGCGTTCGGCACCGACGCCGAGACCGGCCAGCCGATCCCCACCTGCGACTGGATCGACCGGCTGGCGCCGCGCGCCTGGGCGGTGGTCACCGCCGGCACCTGCGCGGCCTACGGCGGCATCCATGCCATGGAGGGCAACCCCACCGGGGCGATGGGGCTCACCGACTACCTGGGCGCCGACTGGCGCTCGGCCTCGGGGATGCGGATCGTCAACGTGCCCGGCTGCCCGGTGAAGCCGGACAACTTCACCGAGACCCTGCTCAACCTGCTGATGCACATGGCCGGGCTCACCGCCGAGATGCCGCTCGACGAGCTCGGCCGGCCCCGGTGGCTCTTCGACGTCACCGCCCGCGACGGCTGCAACCGGGCCGGCTTCAACGAGCAGACCGACTTCGCCGCCAGCTACAACTCCGGCAAGTGCCTGGCCCGGCTGGGGTGCTGGGGACCGGTGGTCGACTGCAACGTCGGCAAGCGCGGCTGGATGTCGGGGATCGGCGGCTGCGCCAACGTCGGCGGCATCTGCATCGGCTGCACCATGCCGGGGTTCCCCGACCACTTCATGCCCTTCATGGACGCCCCGCTGAAGGGCCAGCTCACCGCCGACCTGCTCCGCCCCCACGGGGCGGCGGTCCGCACCCTGCGGGTGATCACCAACGCCGCGGTCAGGCTGGAGCCGGAGTGGCGCCGCCCCGGGCCGCGCCTGACGACCGGTTACGAGCCCGAACCGGCGCCGGGGTGAGCGCCGGCGACCATCGCCTCGCCGCGGTGGCGACCGCGAGCGGGCAGGCGGTGGTCGGGATGGACGGCGCCGGCCGGATCACCGAGTGGGCCGGCCAGGCTGCGGCGATCTTCGGCTGGGAGCGCGACGAGGTCCTGGGGAGGTGCCTCGCCGACACCATCATCCCGGCCTTCTACCGCGCCGCCCATCGCCGCGGCCTGGAGCGCCACCGCGCCGGCGGGGCGTCGCCCCTGGTCGGCCGGCCGGTCGAGCTCCGGGCGGTGCGCCGGGACGGCAGCGAGTTCCCGGTGGAGATCCTGGTGGTCCCCGCAGAGCACGGCGGCGCTCTCGAGTTCACCGCGATGATCCGCGACATCACCGAGCGCAGGTGGCACGAGCGGCTGGCGGCGATGCAGCTCGCCGCCGGCCAGCTGCTGATGGACGGATCACGCCCCGGCCTGGCCGAGGCGATGCCCGAGGTGCTGCGCACCGTGGGGGAGGCGGTGCGCTGCCCGGTGGTGCTCACCTGGGTCCCAGACCCCGCCGGTGAGGGCCTCCGCCTGGAGCACGCCTGGCATGCGGGGGGCGCCGGCCTGGGGACCTTCTGCGAGCGCGCCGGCGGCGTTCCGCTGCCCCAGCCGGAGCTGGTCGACCGGATGCACTGGGGCGGCACGCCCTTCGTGGTGCACGCGGAGATGCCCCACCACAACCCCCTGCTCACCCTCGCCGGCGAGTTCGGGCTGCGCTGGATGGCGGTCTTCCCCATCGCCCACTCGGGCCCCCTGATGGGGCTGCTGGTGCTCCTCTCCGGCGAGATGCTCGGGCTCGACGAGGAGCTGCTGGGGGCGATGAGCGGCCTCGGCGGCCAGCTCGGCGCCGCCTTCGCACGCGCCGAGGCGGAGCGGACCCTGACCGAGAGCGAGCGGCGGTTCCGGCTGCTCTTCGAGGGCAACCCCAACCCGATGTGGGTCGCCGACGTCGAGACCAGGGCGATCATCGCCGTCAACGACGCCGCGCTGGCCGCGTACGGGTACACCCGCGAGGAGTTCCTGGGCATGCGCGTCGACGACGTCGAGGTGTCGAGCCACGCCGGCACCGAGCCGGTGCGTCCCGCCACCAGCTGCCGGCACCGGCTCAAGGACGGGAGGGTCATCGACGTCGAGGTCACCGCCCGGCTCCAGGAGTTCTCGAGCCGGCCGGCGGTCCTCACCCTGGTCCACGACGTCACCGAGCGGGCGGCGCTGGAGCGCAACCTCTGGCACCAGGCCTTCCACGATCAGCTGACCGGCCTCGCCAACCGGGCGCTGTTCACCGACCGCCTCGAGCACGCGCTGCGCCGGGCGGCGCGCCACGGCTCCATCTGTGCGGTGCTGCTGCTCGACCTCGACGACTTCAAGCGGGTCAACGACACCCGCGGCCACCAGGTCGGCGACCGGCTGGTGCAGGCGGTGGCGGCGCGGCTGTGCGAGCACCTCCGCCCCGACGACTCGGTGGCGCGACTCGGCGGCGACGAGTTCGCGGTGCTCCTCGAGGACCTCGACGGCGCCGCCGGCGCCGAGATCGCCGCCGGGCGGGTGCTCGAGGCGCTGCAGCTGCCCTTCCACGTCGACGGCCGCGAGCTGCTGGTCGGCGCCAGCGTCGGGGTGGCCCTCAGCGCCGACGCCGCCGGCTCGGACGAGATCCTGCGCAGCGCCGATCTGGCCATGTACGTCGCCAAGTCGAGGGGGAAGGGCCGCCACCAGCGCTTCGAGCCGAGCATGCTCAGCGCCATGGTGGAGCAGGTCGCCCTGGAGCAGGAGATGCGCGGCGCGCTGCCCCGCGACGAGTTCGCGGTGCTGTACCAGCCCCAGCTGGACATCGCCACCGGGCGCATCACCGGCGCCGAGGCGCTGGTGCGCTGGAACCACCCGACCCGGGGATGGCTCGAGCCCCACGCCTTCATCCCCCAGGCCGAGGAGTCGCGGCTGATCGGCGCGCTCGGCGCCTGGGTGCTGCGCACCGCCTGCGGGACGGCGCGGCGCTGGGTCGAGCTGGGGCTGCCGGCGACACGGGTGGCGGTGAACATCTCGGGCCGCGAGCTGGAGAGCGAGGAGCTCACCCGTGGCATCCGGTGCGTGCTCGACGAGACCCGCCTCCCCGCCACCCACCTCGAGCTGGAGATCACCGAGACCGCGGCGGTGGGGCAGGAGGGCGAGACCCTGGCCCGCCTCGCCGAGCTGCGCGAACTCGGGGTGCGCATCGCCATCGACGACTTCGGCACCGGCTACTCGATGCTCAGCCGGCTGCAGGCCTTCCCCGTCGACCGCCTGAAGATCGACCGGTCCTTCATCGAGACGATCGACCTCGCCACCGACACCGCGCCGCTGGTGGCGGCGATGATCGGCATGGCCCACGGGTTGGGGCTGACCGTGGTCGCCGAGGGGGTCGAGCTGACCGAGCAGCTCCAGTACCTGCGCGGCCACGGCTGCGACGAGGCCCAGGGATACCTGGTCGGCAGGCCGATGACCGGGGCCGCCCTCGAGGAGCTGCTGCGCCGCTCGGCGGCCGGTGCCAGCGCGGTGCGCTGGCAGGAGCCGGAGCTCGAGACCCGCCACCTGCTCAGCGAGCTGGTGCGGGTCGAGCCCGTGGCCGACCGCCTCGTCCCCGCCCTCCTCGGCGAGCTCGAGCGCCTGACCGGGGTGCGCTGCGACCTGCTCGACCGCACGCCCGGCCCCGCCGAGGCCCGGGTGCCGCTGCGGCTGCGCGACGGCCGCGTGCTGGGCTGGCTGGGGGGTGCCGCCGGCGCCGACGATCGCACCCTCGAGGTCATCCGGCTGTTCGGCCGGGTGATCGCCACCCAGCTCGGCTGAGCCCGCGGCGGGCCGCCGTGGCCGCGCCCCCGCGATGGGGGCGCGGCGTGGCGGCGAGCCGGGCGCCTAGCGCCCGGTGGTGCGCCGGAGCCGGCGGCCGGCGCCGAGCGCGCCGACCCCGAGGCCGGTGAGCAGAAGGCCGGCGCCCAGCGGAAGCTCGGTCCCGGTCTTCGGCGTGGCCACCGCCTTGGTGGCGGCGGGGGTGTTCGACGCGGTGGTCCCGGCGACGCCGCTGCCGGGCACGGGGAGGGACACCGGGACCGGTGCGACCGGGCAGGTGATGGCGGCGGCGTTCTTCACGCTGCTGTCGTCAGCCTTGTCGCTGCTGTCCTCGGAGTCCTTGTCGCTGTCCTCGGAGTCCTTGTCCGAGTCTCCGGAGTCCTTGTCGGAGTCCTTGTCCGAGTCCTTGTCCGAGCCCTTGCCGGAGGAGCTCTTCCCGGTGCCGCAGGCGACCGGGGCGGGCACCGGCTTGGCGATCGGCGCGACCGCCTTCGGCGTCGGCGTGGCCTTGGCCGTCGGCGTCGCCTTCGCGGCCGCGGTCGGCTTCGGCGTCGTCGTGGCCTTGGGTGCGGTCACCTTCGGCGTCGGCGTCGGTGTCGAGGCCGCGAGGGCGTTCGACACCCCCGCCCCTGCGAACAGCATCGCGAGTCCCGCCGTGGCCGCCGCGGCGAGGCCGCGGGCGAGCTTGGAGAGACGCATCCCTTCCATCCAGTCCCCTCCCTGATATTTCGCGAATCGACGCGAGCACGTCGATCGCCGCTATATGACCGGATGCTAGCAGGAGTGCCCCACCGGTTGCGACTGCACGATCGGGGAGCGCGACGGACCGGCGTTCAGGGTGCGTTCAGCCCAGGAGACGGGCGACCGGGGGGGTCCCGGGGCGGCTGACGGGAGTTTCGCGAAACGCGTTTGAAACGTTAAGCCGGACCTCCCTTGCCGTTAACCCGCGAACTGTGTCAACCCGGCACCCCAAAACGAAGGATTCGCAGGCACCGGCGCGTTGACTGTGCGGATGGGTGTTAGCAGGAGGAGCGGGTGACCTCGGGTTGCTCGCCACGTCCACCCGCTCCGGCGGTCGAGGTGCTGCCCGAGGGGACCATGCGCGGCGGTCCGCGCGGCTCCATCGGCGAGCGCACCGCGTTCGTCGTCGACTCCTCGGCGAGCGTCCAGCTGATCGCCCACACCCTCCTGGAGATCGCCGGGTTCAGCGTCGAGAGCTTCGCCGCCCCCCGCGCCGCCCTCGAGCGCGCCGTCGAGGTGCGGCCCGACGTGGTGCTGCTGGAGCCGCGCAGTCCCGGGATCGACGCCCTCGCCACGATGCGGGCGCTCGCCCAGCTCCACGGCGCCGATGCGGCGCCGGTGATCTGGTGCACCACCGTCGAGCCCACCGCCGAGGCGGTGGAGGAGGCCGCCCGGGTCGGCCTCCGCGGGGTGCTGGTCAAGCCCTTCCGGCTGGAGGCGCTGACCGCGCTGGTGCTGCGGGTGTGCCGCCGCGCCGACCGCGAGCGCCGCCTCGCGGTGCTGGGCATCCCGCCCGACGAGATCGCCACCCTCATCCTGAGCCGCGACTCCACCCGGCTCTGGACGCGGGCCGAGATCGAGCTCGCCGACGCCGCCCGGCGGTCGCTCTCACTGGTGGCGGTGGGCGCCGACACCAGCGAGGTCACCGCCGCGGTCCGCCGCGCCGTCCGCACCGTCGACACCGTCGGCAGCGCCCCCGCGCACGTGCTGCTGGTGCTGCTCCCCGACGTCGACGAGGGCGGCGCCGAGGCCGTCGCCGGCCGGGTCGCCGCCGGGCTCGCCACCCTGGATCCGGCGCCGGTGGTGGGCCGGGTGACCCGCCGGGACGGCGAGGACGACACCGACCTGCTCGCCCGTGCGGTGGTGCAGGTGATCCTCAGGCGGGTGGGCTGACCCGGCGACCGGCGGCATACTGCGCGGGATGACCGGCGCCCCCCCGCCGGCGGAGCGCCCCTGGTGGCAGGACGCCGTGCTCTACCACATCTACTGCCGCTCGTTCGCCGACTCCGACGGCGACGGCGTCGGCGATCTGCGCGGCATCGTCGAGCACCTCGACCACCTCGCCTGGCTGGGCGTCGGCGGGATCTGGCTGTCGCCGACGATGCCCTCGCCGAACGCCGACTGGGGCTACGACGTCTCCGATCACCACGGGGTCGACCCCGTCCTGGGCAGCCTCGACGACCTCGACGACCTCGTCGAGCGCGCCGGCGGGCTCGGCATCCGGGTGCTGCTCGACCTGGTGCCCAACCACACCAGCGACCGGCACCCGTGGTTCCTCGACGCCCGCTCGTCGCGGACCGCCGCCCACCGCGACTGGTACGTGTGGGCCGACCCGGGCCCGGACGGCGCGCCGCCGAACAACTGGCTGAGCTTCACCGGCGGGCCGGCGTGGACCCTCGACCCGACCACCGGGCAGATGTACCTGCACAACTTCGTCGATGCCCAGCCCGACCTCGACTGGTGGAACCCGCAGGTGCGGAGCGCCTTCGAGGACATCCTCCGCTTCTGGTTCGACCGCGGCATCGCCGGCTTCCGCATCGACACCGCCAACCGGCTGGTGAAGGACCGCCTGCTCCGCGACAACCCTCCGGCGCACGGCGATCTCCACCAGCAGGTCACCGGCATGCCCCAGGAGCAGCGCTACAACGCCAACCGGCCGGAGGTCCACGAGGTGCTGCGCGGCTGGCGGCGCCTCGCCGAGCGGTGGGCGCCGCCGCGGCTGCTGATCGGCGAGACGTTCCTGTTCGACCTCGACGCGATGGCCTCGTACCACGGCGCCGGCGACGAGCTGCAGCTCACCCTCAACCTCCCCTTCATGTTCACACCGCTGCGGGCCGGGGCGCTCCGCGCGGTGGTGGAGCGCACCGAGGCGGCGCTGCCCCCGGGCGCCTGGCCGCTCTGGCTGGGCTCGAACCACGACCTGCCGCGGCTGGCGACGCGCTGGTGCGCCGGTGATCCCGCCCGGGTGCGCTGCGCCCTGCTGATGCTGCTCACCCTGCGCGGCACCCCGCTGCTGTACTACGGCGACGAGATCGGGATGGGCGACACCCCCGTGCCCGCGGAGCGGGTGCGCGACCCGCTGGGACGGTTCGGGAGCGGGCGCCCCGGCCGCGACGGAGCGCGTACCCCGATGCGCTGGCGCGGCGGACCGGGCGCCGGCTTCACCGCCTCCGGGGTCGAGCCGTGGCTGCCGCTCGGCACCGAGCCCGGCGTGGATGTGGCCGGGCAGCGCGCCGACCCCGGCTCGGTGCTCCACCTCTGCCGGGACGCCATCCGGCTGCGCGCCGCCGAGCCCGACCTCCGCGACGGCACCCAGCGCAGCCTCCCCTCGCCACCGGAGGTGTGGGCGTTCCGGCGCGGAGAATCGGTCACCGTCGTCCTCAACCTGGACGGGGCGCCGGCCACCGTGGGCGGCGTGGAGGGCACCGTGCTGCTCGGCACCGACCGGTCGCGGGACGGGGAGCGGGTGCGGGGTTGCCTCGAGCTGCGCGGCTGGGAGGGCACGGTGATCCGGGGCTGAGGCGTATGGTCGCGCACGTGCTCCGCGCCGATCACGCCCCCACCCCCACCGATATCCGCGAGGCCGCCGCCCGACTGCGTCCGGTCGTGGTCGCCACCCCGCTGGAGCGGAGCGCGCGGCTCTCCCGCGATCTCGGCTGCGAGCTCCAGATCAAGCGCGAGGACCTCCAGGTCACCCGCTCGTACAAGATCCGGGGCGCCTACAACCTGATCGAGCAGCTTCCCGACCTGATCCGCGGACGCGGGGTGGTCTGCGCCAGCGCCGGCAACCATGCCCAGGGGGTGGCCTACAGCTGTGCGCGGCTGGGCGTCCCGGCGTTCGTCTTCCTCCCCCGCAGCACCCCCCGCCAGAAGCTGGCGCGGATCCGCGAGATCGGCGGCGAGCACGCCCGCATCGAGCTCGCCGGCGACAGCTACGACGAGGCGGCGCAGAGCGCCATCGCCTTCGCCGAGACCAGCGGCCTCCCGGTGGTGCCGCCCTTCGACCACCCCGACATCATCGCCGGCCAGGGCACGGTGGGCCTGGAGCTGATGGAGGGCCCCGCCGAGCCGCCGGAGGTGCTGGTGGTGCCGGTCGGCGGAGGCGGCCTGATCGCCGGCATCGCCGCCTACGTGCGCCGCGAGCACCCCCGGACCGTGATCATCGGCGCCGAGCCCGCGGGCGCCCCGAGCATGACCGAGGCACTGGGCGCGGGACGACCGGTCTGGCTCACCAGCCTCGACCCCTTCGTCGACGGCGCGGCGGTGCGCCAGGTCGGCGAGCTGCCGCTGCGCATCACCGCGGAGCTGGTCGACCAGGTGGTGGTCGTCGCCGAGGGCGCGGTGTGCACCGCCATGCTCCAGCTCTACCAGCACGAGGGCATCGTCGCCGAGCCCGCCGGGGCGCTCTCGGTCGCCGCCCTCGACCAGCTCGGCGAGCACATCCGCGGCCGCCGGGTGGCATGCGTGCTCAGCGGTGGCAACAACGACGTCAGCCGCTACGCCGAGGTGATCGAGCGCAGCCTGGTGCACGAGGGGATCAAGCACTACTTCCTGGTCGAGTTCCCGCAGCGCCCCGGCGCGCTGCGCGGCTTCATCGACAACGCCCTCGGGCCCGGCGACGACATCACCTTCTTCGAGTACACCAAGAAGACCAACCGCGAGAGCGGCCCCGCGCTGGTGGGTGTCGAGCTCGCCCGCCGCGAGGACCTCGAGCCCCTCCTGGAGCGGATGAGCCGCGCCGGCATCAGCTACCGCGCGCTCGACTCCACCAGTCCGCTCTTCTCGTTCCTCGTCTAGCGGGCCGCCGGGACACCGGCTAGGTGCGCCACGCAGTGAGAGTCACGACCCCGACCGGGCTGCGATGATCAGGGCAGGAGGAGGACATCCGAGCTTGGGGGAGTTGTGGTGACCGATCAGCGCATCAAGCAGATCCGCTTCACCGCGGAGGGCATCCTCGACGGCAGAGAGTGGAAGGTCGCACCCCAGGATGCGCTGGACCTGATCACCGAGCTCGAGCGACTGCGCGGTCTCTGCAACCAGATGCAGGACGAGCGCGCCCAGCTTCTCGACCTGCTCCTCGACGCCCGCGTCATCGAGGGCCAGCTCGCCGACAGCAAACCGGTGAGCAACCTGGCCGAGCACTGGAGTGGGATCGAGTCCGTGCTCGCCCGCTGAGTGCGCAGCACATCTACCGGCATCGGGAGAGGCCGGATAGTCTTGCTCCAATGTTCGACGAGATCACCCGGCCTCCACTGCTGCGCACGCTCGTCGCCACCACGCGTCTGACCGATCGCCAGCGGATCATCCGCATCCTCGACCGTGCCGGCGGCTACGACGTCATCGCCGAGACCGGCGACGGCCGCAGCGCGGTGCGGCTCTCCGGCCAGATCGAGCCCGACCTGGTGCTGCTCGACCTCGACCTGCCCGAGCTGGGCGGCATCGACGCCACCCCCGCGATCCTCCACAAGGCGCCGGGGGCGACGATCGTGATCCTCACCCCGCGGGGTGAGGACTCCGGCGGTGTGCTCGCGGTGCGCTTCGGCGCCCGCGCTCACGTGCCGCTGGACAGCCTCCCGGAGATCCTCCTCGCCGCCCTCGAGGCGGCGCTGCCGCGCGAGGTCGCGGGCCGCCAGGCGGCCACCGGCGCGCCCGGCACCGCACCGCCCTCGTGGTGGGAGGCGCTGCTCGCCGACCGCTAGAGGTCAGCGGGCCCCGGGCAGGCAGGGCGAGGCGGACCCGCGGCCCGCCGGGATGGTGCAGCCGGCGGCGCCCGACGAGACCAGGCCGGGGCCGCCCTGGGCCGCGGAGACGGCGAGGGCGGTGAGCAGGAGGCACACCGCCGCCACCAGGACCATCACCGTGCCCTCGGCCGACCACGGCCGCCGGTGCAGCCGCGACCAGAGGGTGGGGCGATGGGGTCGGTGCGGGCTCCGCGCCTCCCGCCGCGCCTCCACGCGACGGAGCAGGCCCGGCGAGCTCCAGGCGCGGCCGGTGGCGGGGTCGGGGATCTCCGAGGACGGGATGGGCACTGTGGTCATGGTGGGCTCCAGGGGGCGGGGACGGCCGCCCCAGCGACCGTCCCCGCCACTGCGGAGAGAGAGGGAGACGTGGGTCAGGCGGTGGCGGGCGCCGCGCTCCGGACGGCGGGGCGGGCGACCGAGCGCCGGCTCACCCGGGCGTGCTCGTCGAGCGCTCCGCCGATGACGCCGCGCCACGCCTCCCAGGTGGCGAGCACCTGGTGGGACCGGACCACCACCGGGGTCCACTCGTCGCCGCCGGGGCGGCGCATGGCGAGGACGATGTCCGGGCGCCGGCCACCACCGGCGGGACCGACGACGATCGCCGGGACGGCACGTCCCGGCACGGCACCACGGGCGGCGACGAGCGCGCCCGGGTGGCGATGCCACGCTGGCTGGGCCATAGGGAGAATCTCCTCTCGGCCCCTCCGCTCCTTCGGCAGCCCGGCTATCTCAGAGAGACCCGTGGCTTTGCGTCCCCGCCTCGCGACGGGTTTGCCAGTTTGTCGGGAGCCGACCCCGGCAGCGTAGCCGCCCGCGGATCGCATCGCCGCGCGGTGCCGGTCACAGACGGGTGGCGGTCCCGCCGCCGGGTCCCCGTGATATACAGGGCGGCGCTCGAGACGTGGCATGGAGGACGAGGGTGGCAGCCGCCGTCGGCATCCCCCGGGAGACCGGGGACGGGGAGAAGCGCGTCGCCACCGTGCCCGCGGTGGTGCCGATCCTGACCAAGCTCGGGCTCGAGGTGGTGGTCGAGTCCGGGGCGGGCGAGGCCGCCGGCTTCCTCGACGAGGCCTACACGGCAAAGGGCGCGCGCATCGCCGACCGCGCCGAGGTGCTGCGCTCCGGGGTGGTCGCCGCCGTCGACGCCGCGGCGCTGGCGGACGAGCAGCCGGGCCCGCCCGCGGGCACCGTGCTGATCGGCTTCTGCAACCCGCTCTCCGGCTCCGCGGCGGTGCGCACCCTCGCGGAGCGCGGGCTGGTCACCCTCTCCATGGAGCTGATGCCACGGATCACCCGCGCCCAGAGCATGGACGCGCTCTCCTCGCAGGCCAACCTCGCCGGCTACAAGGCGGTGCTGGTCGCCGCGGGGATGCTGCCGAAGATCTTCCCGATGCTCACCACCGCGGCGGGGACGATCGCCCCCGCCCGGGTGCTGGTCGTCGGCGCCGGCGTCGCTGGCCTCCAGGCGATCGCCACCGCCCGCCGCCTCGGCTCCGTGGTCGAGGCCTACGACGTCCGCCCCGCGGTGAAGGAGCAGGTGGAGAGCCTGGGGGCGAAGTTCGTCGAGCTGGCCGTGGAGGAGACCGCCGCGGAGGATGCGGGCGGCTACGCCAAGGCCCAGGACGAGACCTTCTACCGCCGCCAGCAGGAGCTCATGGCCAAGGTGGTGGCGGGCAGCGACGTGGTGATCACCACCGCCCTGGTGCCCGGCCGGAAGGCCCCGGTGCTGGTCACCGCGGCGATGGTGGAGGGGATGGCGCCGGGATCGGTGATCGTCGACCTCGCCGCCGAACAGGGCGGCAACTGCGAGCTCACCGAGGCCGGGAGGACGGTTGTCGTGCACGGTGTCTCGGTGGTGGGGGCCGTCAACCTGCCGGCGACGGTGCCCCAGCACGCCAGCCAGATGTACGCGAAGAACGTGTCCACCTTCCTCCAGCACCTGGTCAAGGACGGTGAGGTGCGGCTGGACACCGACGACCAGATCACCCGCGAGACGCTGGTGACCCGGGACGGACGGGTGGTGAACCCGCGGGTCTGCGAGGCCCTCGGCATCGAGGCGCCCGCGGCGGACGCCACGCCGGCGGGGTAGCCGGCGCGGCGTCCGGTCCGCCTCCCTGGTGCTTCTAGTGCTTCTTCGCCCTGCGGGCGGCGCGGCTGACCTTCTCCGCCTTCTCCTTCACCACGTCACCCGGCGCGCGGCGGCGCCGGCGGGTGACCACCAGCAGCGAGCCGGCGGTGACGGCGAGCAGCATGGCCCGAACCCGGTTGCCCATGGGTGAGTACCTCTGTGGGAGGACGACCTACCAAAGTTGTTATAGTCATAGGATACGATTATCTGCCGTTGCGCAGCCTGGGGAGGTGAGGTATGAAGGCGATGAGCGCCGCACGGGCGGCCCGCACGCGCGCCGGGGTGGCGGGAGGGGTGATCACGCTGATCATCATGCTCGTCCTGGCCGTCCAGAACACCGGCCCCGTCGCCGTCCACTTCCTGCTCTGGGGCTGGGCAGGCACCCCGCTCTTCGCCGTGATCGTGGTCTCGATGCTGCTCGGGTTCCTGCTCGGGCTCGCCTACATGCTCTCCCAGCACGGCCACACCACCGCCCCGGCCCCGGGCGCCCGGGCCGCCACGCCGCGCCGGCGCACCCTGCGGGGGAAGCGCGCCGCCGCGCCGGCGGCCGAGCCGGTCGCCGGACCGCCCGCCGAGGTCTGAGCTAGATATCCCACGGCCGTAAGAAGTCAAGCCGCTGTCTCGACCAGGGTCGGCCAGGCGACGTCTTCGGAGTAGAGGGTCCGGTGAGTCAGGCATCCGTGGAGGATGCCGACGAAGCGGTTGGCGAGGGCTCGGAGTGCCTGGTGGTGGGTGTTGCCGCGCTGTCGGTGAAGGTCGTAGAAGCGTCGGGCGCCTGGGGAGCGGGTCAGCGACGAGAACGCCCAGAGGTAGAGCGGGTCCGCGAGCCTTCGGTTGCGGGCCACGCGTGCCAGAACGACCAACCTGGTCCCTGATGCCCTGGTGATCGGCGCCATGCCTGCGTAGCAGCGTCTCGCCCTGGCATCCTGGTAGCGGGTTCGGTCGTCGCCGAACTCGCCCAGGACCCGGGCGCCGAGGACCACACCTAGTCCGGGCAGACTGCGAAGGATCTCGGCGTCCGGGTGTATCTCAAAAGCCTCGGCCAGCTCCGCCTCGAGCGTGGCGATTTCAGCGTTGAGCTGGGCAAGGATCCGCACGGTCGCCCGCACGGTCTTGGCGTACGCTCGGGCCAGTTCCAGGGGCGGGTGGAGCTGCGGCGAGCGCAGCGCCTCCTGGATCTCGGCGGCGCGGGTATCGAGGTTGCGCTGACGTCCGGCACGCTCCAGGGTGGCCCGGACCCTGCTGAGCGACAGCGTCTTGCCCTCCGCCGGTGTCGGAGCGCGTTCGAGCAGGGCCACGGCGTCCCTGCCGGCAAGGTCGGTTCCGAAGGCCTCGAGGGCTGCCGGATAGAACTCGCGCAGCGTGCTGCGGAGTTGGTTGACCGAGCGCTGCCGGCTCCAGATCAATGTCTGGTGAGCCCGAGCGAGGATCTTGATCACCTCGGCGAGCTCGCTGTCCCCAGCCACCGGCCGGTGGTTGTGG
>DASXNK010000091.1 GCA_036495095.1 Candidatus Dormiibacterota bacterium
CGGTCATCTCCTGGGTCAGGTAGTACGAGCCCAGGACGATGTCCTGCGAGGGCGTGACCACCGGCCGGCCATCCGACGCGCTGAGGATGTTGTTCGACGACATCATCAGGTTCTTGGCCTCGGCCACGGCGCCGCTGAACAGGGGCACGTGGACGGCCATCTGGTCACCGTCGAAGTCGGCGTTGAAGGCGGTGCAGACCAGCGGGTGGATCTGGATGGCCTGACCCTCGACCAGCACCGGCATGAACGCCTGGATGCCGAGTCGATGCAGGGTCGGGGCGCGGTTGAGCAGCACCGGGTGCTCGTGGATGACCTGGTCGAGGACGTCCCACACCTCGGGCCGCACCCGCTCCACCATGCGCTTCGCGCTCTTGATGTTCTGGGTGTAGTTCTGGGCCACCAGCTCGCGCATCACGAACGGCTTGAAGAGCTCGAGCGCCATCTTCTTGGGCAACCCGCACTCGTGGAGCCGCAGCTCCGGACCCACCACGATCACCGAGCGGCCGCTGTAGTCGACGCGCTTGCCGAGGAGGTTCTGGCGGAAGCGCCCCTGCTTGCCCTTGAGCATGTCGGAGAGCGACTTCAGCTTGCGGTTGCCGGTCCCGGTGATGGCACGGCCGCGGCGCCCGTTGTCGATGAGGGCGTCGACCGCCTCCTGGAGCATGCGCTTCTCGTTGCGCACGATGATCTCCGGGGCGCCGAGCTCGAGCAGCCGCTTCAGCCGGTTGTTGCGGTTGATGACGCGGCGGTAGAGGTCGTTGAGGTCGCTGGTGGCGAAGCGCCCGCCGTCGAGCTGCACCATCGGGCGCAGCTCCGGGGGCACCACCGGCAGCACCTCGAGGATCATCCAGGAGGGCGACGTCGACGACTTGCGGAAGGCCTCGACCACGCGCAGCCGCTTGATCGCCTTCTGGCGCCGCTGGCCGCTGGTCGACTTCGACTCCTCGCGGAGGCGCATCGACTCCTGGCCGAGGTCCATCTGGTTGAGCAGCTCGCGGATCGCCGAGGCGCCGATGCCCGCCTTGAAGACCTTGCCGAACTTCTCGATGTACTCGCGGTACTGGGTGTCGGTGAGGATGTCGCGGACCTGGAGGGCCTCCAGCTCCTGGCGCTGCTTGTCGATCTGCTCGCGCATGGTGGCGAGCTCGTCGCGGCCGCTGAACTCGGCCTCGGCGCGGCGCCCCTCGAGCTCGGCGCGCCACTGCGCGACCTCGGCTCCGGCGGCGTCCTCCTCCTCCTGGATGCGGCCGGCGATCTCCGTCTCGAGCTCGGCGCGGCGCGCCGCCGCACGTGCGGAGACGTCGACGGCCACGTCCTCCTCGAGGCCGGTGCCCCTGGGCACCACCACCTCGGAGACCACGCCGTCGCTCAGCGAGAAGTCGGCGGGCGCCTTCTTCCCCTTGCCGGTGCGCACCCGGTCCTCGATGTCGGCGGCGCTCTCCTCGAGGGCGGCGATCCGCTCCTGGAGGGAGGCCTGCAGCCGCTCGCGCTCAGCCGAGGCGGTCTGCTCGCGCTCGCCGATGCGGGTCTCGACGTCGCTCCGGTAGTCGTCGACCGAGGTCTGATGGCGCTCGCGCAGCGCCGTCACCCGGTCGTCGCTGTCGGGGTCGAGCTTGGCGAGCATGTCCTGCCGCGCCTTCTCGTCCACGTGGGTGACGATGTAGTTGGCGTAGTAGAGGACCTTCTCCAGGTTGCGCGGGCTCATGTCGAGCAGGAGACCCATGCGGCTGGGGATGCCCTTGAAGTACCAGACGTGCGAGACCGGCGAGGCCAGCTTGATGTGGCCCATGCGCTCGCGGCGCACCTTGCTGCGGGTCACCTCGACCCCGCACTTGTCGCAGATGATGCCCTTGTAGCGGTAGCGCTTGTACTTGCCGCAGTGGCACTCCCAGTCCTTGGTGGGACCGAAGATCTTCTCGCAGAACAGGCCGTCGCGCTCCGGCTTCAGGGTTCGGTAGTTGATCGTCTCGGGCTTGGTGACCTCACCATGCGACCACGAGAGGATCATCTCGGGGCTGGCGATACTCAGTCGGAGAGCGTCGAAGTTCTCGAGCTTCAGCACAGTGTCATTGCACCTCTACGTGCCTCGGAGGACGCCGACGTCCCCCGGGCATCCCGGGCAGCTGCGTAGTCCCGCGTCTCGCGGGTGGAAGTGGTGAACGGGTTCCTGGTCAGCGCGATCGCCCTCAGCGAACCGTCTCGGTGTCGACCTCGTCGCGCTCGTCGCGCTCGAGGTTGATGCCGAGGTCGAGCGGGATGTCGGGGATGTCCTCCTCCCCCAGCACGATCTGCTGCTCGTCGTCGGACATGATCTCGACCCCCAGCGCAAGGCCCTCGAGCTCCTTGACGAGGACCCGGAACGACTCGGGGATGCCGGCCTCCAGGGTGTTCTCACCCTTGACGATCGCCTCGTAGGCCTTCACCCGGCCCACGATGTCGTCGGACTTGACGGTGAGGATCTCCTGGAGGATGTGACTGGCGCCGTACGCCTCGAGCGCCCAGACCTCCATCTCGCCGAAGCGCTGACCGCCGAACTGCGCCTTGCCTCCCAGCGGCTGCTGGGTGACCAGGGAGTACGGGCCGGTGCTGCGCGCGTGGATCTTGTCCTCGACGAGGTGAGCCAGCTTCAGCATGTAGATGAATCCGACGGTGACGTCGCGGTCGAAGTGCTCGCCGGTCCGGCCGTCGCGCAGGCGCTGCTTGCCGGAGCGCGGCAGTCCGACCCGCTCCAGCTCGTTCTCGATGGTCTCCTCGGAGGCGCCGTCGAACACCGGCGAGGCCACCTTCAGCCCGAGGGCGGCGGCGGCGTAGCCGAGATGGGTCTCGAGCACCTGGCCGAGGTTCATGCGGCTGGGCACGCCCAGCGGGTTGAGGACGATCTCCACCGGGGTGCCGTCGGGCAGGTAGGGCATGTCCTCGATCGGCAGGATGCGCGCGATGACGCCCTTGTTGCCGTGGCGACCGGCCATCTTGTCGCCCTGGCTGATCTTCCGCTTCTGGGCGACGTAGACGCGCACCAGCTCGTTGACCCCGGGGGGCAGCTCGTGGCCGCTCTCCCGGCTGAACTCGCGGACGTCGACGACGATGCCGCGCTCGCCGTGGGGCACGCGCAGAGAGGAGTCGCGGACCTCGCGCGCCTTCTCACCGAAGATGGCGCGGAGCAGGCGCTCCTCGGCGCTGAGCTCGGACTCGCCCTTGGGGGTGATCTTCCCCACCAGGATGTCGCCCGGGTGCACCTCGGCGCCGACGTAGATGATGCCGCGGTCGTCGAGGTTCTTCAGCGTCTCCTCGGAGACGTTGGGGATGTCGCGGGTGATCTCCTCGGGGCCCAGCTTGGTGTCGCGGGCCTCGATCTCGAACTCCTCGATGTGGATCGAGGTGTACTTGTCCTCGCGCACCACCGACTCGCTGATGAGGATGGCGTCCTCGAAGTTGTAGCCCTCCCAGGGCATGAACGCCACCAGCACGTTGCGGCCGAGGGCCAGCTCACCGGCGTCGGTGGAGGGGCCGTCGGCGAGCACGTCACCGACGTCGACCCGCCGGCCGGGGGTGACGATGGTGCGCTGGCTCAGGCAGGTGCCCTGGTTGCTGCGCACGAACTTGTGGATGCCGTACCAGGTGTCGGGGGAGCCGTCGTCGGGGCGGACCAGGATGCCGTAGGGCGAGTCCTGGCCGCTGCGCACCCGGATGGTGGTGCGGTCGTCGGCGGGCGGCTCCGGGTACCCGACCGCGGCCACCGTGCCGGCGACCCGGTTGATCACCAGCTCGCCGCTGTTGCGGGCGGCGTGCACCTCCATGCCGGTGCCCACGATCGGCGACTCGGTGACCAGGAGCGGCACCGCCTGGCGCTGCATGTTCGAGCCCATCAGCGCCCGGTTGGCGTCGTCGTGCTCGAGGAAGGGGATCAGCGCCGTGGCCACGCTCACCGTCTGCTTGGGGGAGACGTCCATGTAGTCGACGTCGGTGATCGGCTGGTCCTTGTAGAGGTGGTGGCTGCGGCAGGTGGTGTGCGGCGAGGTGAAGTGCCCGCCCTCGTCCACCGGCGCGTTCGCCTGCGCCACCGTGTACTTGTCCTCCTCGTCGGCCCGCATCCAGACGACGGTGTCGGTGGCCTTGCCGTGCTTGATCTTGCGGTAGGGGGTGATCAAGAAGCCGTATTCATCGACGCCGCCGTAGATGC
>DASXNK010000092.1 GCA_036495095.1 Candidatus Dormiibacterota bacterium
CTGCGCGTAGAGGGGGTTGCGCCCGGGCGCCTCGGTGGGCTCGTAGAAGGTGGGCAGGGGCCCGTCGAGCAGGCCGGTGGGCGCGAAGAGCCACGCCTTGCCGTCGGACTTCAGGGTGAACGGCGAGTCGCCGGCGATCCCTGCCAGGCCGGTCGCCTCGGGCCCGGGGCGGTGGTCGGGCCGCGTCGCCGGCGGGAAGTCGGGCTGATCGAGGCCGGTCCAGCGCCCCGCCCGCTCGTCCCACCAGACATAGCGCTTGCGCTCGCTCCAGGGCTGCCCCTCGGCGTCGGCGGAGGCGCGGTTGTAGAGGATGCGGATGTTGCGCGGCCAGGCGAAGCCCCAGCCCCGGTGGGTGGGACCGGCGGGGTCGCGGGCGGCGGCGAGGTTGCGCCCCTCCGCCGGCATCACCCCGCAGTAGATCCAGGCGCCACACGCGGTGGAGCCGTCGTCGCGGAGCTCGCCGAAGTCCTGCAGCTGGGCGCCGCGAGCGCCGCCGTCCTCCACCTGCCAGCCGTTGATCTCGGCGAGCACCCGCTCCACGTCGGGCTCGTCGGCGATGCGGAAGCGCGTCGGCGTGGCCGCCGCGTAGTCCCAGGTGAGCGCCTGGATGGGGCGGTCGCGCTCCAGGGTCGAGCCCGCGTAGAGCTCCTTGAGGCGGCGGCCGAGGTGGTACATGAACCAGCTCTCGCTGCGCGCGTCGCCGGGCGGGTCGACCGCCTTCTCGTGCCACTGGAGCAGCCGCATCGTGTTGGTGAAGGTGCCGTCCTTCTCCGCCGAGGCCGCGGCCGGCATCAGGATCACCTCGGTGCCGATCGTGGTCGGGTCGGCGCCCGGCGCCCTCGACCAGAAGCTCGCCGTCTCGGTCTCGAAGAGGTCGCGCACCACCATCCAGTCCAGCTTCTTCAGCGCCTCGCGCACCAGCGCCGCGTTGGTGTTGCCCGCCGCGGGGTTCTGGCCGACGACGAGGTACCCCTTCAGCCGGCCGGCGAGCATGTCGGCGAAGGCGGCCTGCTCGGTGTGGTCGCCGGTGCGCTTCGCCAGCCAGCGGTAGCCGCGGTCGGCGCCGCCGGCGTCGCCGTACCAGGCGGTGAGCAGGCTGGTGATGTAGCTGGGGGCGTTCCCCCACACCCCGCGGGGCTGCTGCACCGCCGCGCAGTAGGCGTCGAGGTCGGCGTGGGTGCCGCCGGCGAGGGGCTGGGGGAGGTAGCCGGGGAGCAGGTCGGAGAGGGTGGGGATGTCGGTCGACCCCTGGATGCTGGCGTGGCCGCGCAGCGCCAGGATGCCCCCTCCGGGACGGCCCATGTTGCCGAGCAGCAGCTGGAGGATGGCGGCGGCACGGATGATCTGCGGCCCCACCGACTGCTGGGTCCAGCCCACCGCGTAGCAGATCACCGAGGTGCGCTCCGGTCCGGAGTTCTCGACCAGCGCCCGCGCCACCGCCTCGAAGTCGGCACGCGGGGTGCCGCAGACCCGCTCGACCATCTCCGGGGTGTAGCGGGCGAAGTGGCGGCGCAGCACCTGGAGCACGCAGCGCGGGTGCTCCATCGCGGGGTCGCGCTCGATGCGGAAGTCGGGCCCGGCGGGGGCGCTCTCGCCGTAGCTCCAGTGGGCGCGGTCGGGGTCGTAGCGGCCGTGGTCACCGGAGGCGGGCGCGGTGCCGGCCTCGGGGGCGGCGTCCCCGGGCCCGGCGCGGGGGAGCGCCTCGAGGCCGTCGGCGACGAAGCCGGAGAAGAGGCCGCCGTTGTCCTCGGCGTCGACGTAGCCCTCGGGGAGGATCGAAGGGCCGTTGGTGAAGTCGCGGACGTACTCGCGGAAGAACCGGTCGCCGGCGAGGACGTGGTTGATCAGGGCGCCGAGGAAGACGATGTCGCTGCCCGAGCGCATCGCCACGTAGCGCGAGGCGCTCGCCGAGGTGCGGGTGAACCGGGGGTCGACGTGGATGACCTCGGCGCCGCGCTCACGAGCCTCGACCACGAAGCGGAAGCCGACCGGGTGGTTCTCCGCCATGTTGCTGCCCATCACCAGGATGCAGTCGGCGTTGACCAGGTCCATCAGGTTGGTGGTGGCACCGCCCCGCCCGAAGCTCGCCCCCAGACCGGGGACCGTGGAGCTGTGTCATATCCGTGCCTGGTTCTCGATGGGCAGGATCCCGAGCCCCCCGGTGAGGAGCTTCTTGATCAGGTAGTTCTCCTCGTTGTCGAGGGTGGCGCCGCCGAGCGAGGCGATGCTGAGGCAGTGGTTGACCGCCTCCCCCGAGTCGGTGCGCTCGACGAAGCCGGCGTCGCGGGTGGTGCGGATCAGCTGCGCCACCCGCTCCATCGCCCACTCCAGCGTGCGCCGCTCCCACCGGGTGGAGTAGGGGG
Organism: Candidatus Dormiibacterota bacterium; assembly: GCA_036495095.1. NCBI lineage: Bacteria > Bacillati > Candidatus Dormiibacterota > Candidatus Dormiibacterota bacterium. The sequence goes on from DASXNK010000092.1 coordinate 2,364, forward strand.
CGCGGTACAGCACCGACGTGACCCGGTCGGGGTTCACGTGGAGCTGGTAGGTGGCGGCGCCCTTGGGACACAGGTGACCGGCGCTGATCGGGCTCTCCGGGTTGCCCTCGATGGAGAGGATCTCGCCGTCGCGGTGGTACACGCGCTGGCCGCAGCCGACGGCGCAATAGGGGCACACACTGGGGGTGACCTCGGCCCCCTCGATCCGCGGGCGCAGCGCGGCGGTGCGCGGGCTGACCGGCTGCGGGTCGCCGCTGAGGCTGAGCAGGCGGCGCAGGCGCGAGCGGGGGCGCGCGGCGTTCGCGGAGATCTCGGCCATGGTGGCAACCCTAGCATCCGGACTGAACCGGTGTGCAGATGTCGAGATCTCTGCCGTGCAGTCCGTGGTGATCTCCCGCGGCGGCCGGCTGCCGCATCGTGATCCGCCGTCGTTCACCGCCTCGGCCCCGGACGTCCGCCGGTCGATCTCCGCGAAACCCCAAGCGGTGCAAGGAGTTACTCCCGATCGCCCCAACTGCGAAAGCGGCGGCGTTTTGGTCATGAGAGTCTGCAATGCGGCGCCACTGCTTCGGCGGCCTCCGCGACGCCACCTCTCCTCGCTTGCGCGGGGCGGGGCCGGTTCGCCGGACCCGCCTCGCGCTCTCCCCTGCTGCCGGGCACCCGTCAGATGTTGGTGTCGTCCGTGGGGACCACGTCGGGGTCGGGGATCGGCGCCGCGTCCTGAGCGCCGCCGACCACGTCCTCGGACGCGGCGGCGTCGAGGGTGTACGAGGTCATCGACAGCGACCCGTACGCGTAGCCCTCGACCATGATCCGCGCCGGGCGGCCCGCCGCGGCGGCGAGCCCGGCGAGGTAGAGCGACGGGATGAAGTGGTCCGGCGTCGGCACCGCGGCGGTGTAGTCGCGGTGCGAGTGGAGGCCGAGCACCTCGCCGGGTGCGCTGGTCATCACCGCGCGCGCCTCCTCGTCGAATCTCCGTGCCCAGTCGAAGCCGCGGTCACCGGCGCCCGGATCGATCCGCCGCAGGTTGTGGACGACGTTGCCGCTGCCCACGACCAGCACGCCGCGGTCGCGCAGCGGGGCGAGCTGCGCCCCCAGCTCGACGTGGTGGTCGAGCGGCTTGCTCGCGTTGATGGACAGCTGCACCACGGGGATGTCGGCGCCCGGAAATGCGTGGCAGAGCACCGACCAGGTGCCGTGGTCGAGCCCCCAGCTGTCGAGGTCGAGCCCCACCCAGGTCGGCCGCACCACGTCGGCGACCTCCTCAGCGACCTCGGGAGCGCCGGGAGCCGGGTACTCGACCGCGAAGAGCTGGTCGGGGAAGCCGAAGAAGTCGTGGATGGTGCGCGGCCGGGCCATCGCGGTGACCGCGGTGGCGTTGATGTACCAGTGCGCCGAGACCACCAGGATGGCGCGCGGCCGCGGCACCGAGGCGCCGAAGGCGCGCCACGCCTCGGTGTATCGGTTGTGCTCGAGCGCGTTCATCGGGCTGCCGTGGCCGATGAACGCCGCCGGCATCGGTGCCTGCGCCATCCGGTCCTCCTCCTGCGGTTCTCACCTACGATATCGGACCGGGACGGCCGACCCCGGCCGAGCCAGGAGGACGCGCGTGACCGAGAGCAGCGGCGGGCCCCCGCCGGACTGGCACCGCCAGCTCGCGGCCGCGACCTTCAACCGCACCTGGGAGCTGATCGACCTGCCCGGGCGGACGCGCGCCGAGGAGGACGAGATGCTCCGCACCGCTTTCGCCTCCCGCCACCACTGGGAGCTGGCCGGCGGCGGCGACGCCGAGCGCGCCACCGGCGACTGGCAGATCGCCCACGTCGCCGCGCTGCTCGGCCTCGCCGACCTCTCGCTGCGCTGCGCGCGCTCGGCGCTCGATATCGCCCGCGCCGGCGGCTGGAAGGGCTGGCGGCTGGCCTCCTGCCACGAGGGCATGGCCCGCGCCCACGCCGCCGCCGGTCACCGCAGCGAGCGCGACCGCCACGTCGCGCTGGCACGCAGGGCGCTGACCGAGGACGACGACCCGGAGGCGCGCGAGGTGATCGAGGCGCAGCTGGCGACGGTGCCGTAGCCCCCGGCCGGTGGCCTACCGGACTCCGATGCCCTGGGTGTACGCGATGAGGATCCCCCAGGGCACCGCCCAGGCGACCAGGGCGGCCAGCCACACCCCGTCGACCCGAGCCCGGCCGGCGATCGCGGTTCCCGCCCCCGACCGCGAGCCCAGCCAGACGCGCAGGGCGATGATCGGGACCACGCCGAGCTCGATGATGGCGCTCCACCCGACCGCCATCGGCTTCCCCGAGGGGAGCGGGAGCCGCAGCCCACCGGTGGAGAGCCGGATGATCACGATCGCGGCGAAGAGCATCCAGCCGGCCAGGGCGGCCACTGCGTTGGCGCCGCCCGACGCCCGGAACCAGCTCGCCGTCCTCGGCAGGCTGAGCCGCCAGGCGATCCAGGGGACCAGGGTCAGCTCGACCACGGTGCTCGGCACCAGCCGCCTCGCCATCCCCTGGCCCTCCACGAACACGAGCGCGGTCGACACGCCGAGGACGACCACCAGGATGGCGAGCGCGAGGGTTCCGAGCCGGGCCCACTCCATGCCCCGCCGCAGCCCCTCGCCGAGAACCACGAGGAGGGCAGCGGCGGCGAGATAGGCGGTCATCCGGCCGGCGCCGTGGTGGAGGCCGAAATGGCCGCCGGCGCCGCCGACCCCCTGGGCGGTGTACTGGGCGGCGAGCCCCCAGAGGAAGACGATCGCCATCCCCAGCCCGGCCGGCCCGGAGGCGCTCCTCTCGGTGGTGGCCGGCCGCGTCGCCGTGCTCGTGGTGCTCAGCCCAGCCCCTCCTCCGGCCACAGCTCGATCGCCCGTCCCGCGGCCGCGCGGATGACGTGATCGGGCCGTGGCCACCTGGGCCGCGACGCGTGGAGCGCGGTCACGGCCGCATCGTACGTTCCAGCGCGGCGCAAACGCGGGTCATTCGCAGGCAAGGGTCACCCCCACCCCTCGACCGCGCCGGCCGGATCCGATCATCACCACCCTCACAGACCGCGACGGTCCCGGCCGGTTGACCCCGGGTGAACCGGTGGGCGCACGCTGTCAGCACATCCTCACAGCTCGAGCACCGTGCTCCGGCCCTCCGCCGACGCCACCGGGCGTGCCGGCAGCATGAGGGCGAGGAGCACGCCGACCGCCGCGAGCCCCGCGGTGAGGAGGAAGAGGTCGCCGATGGCGGTGCCGAAGACCTGCAGGCTGGTGCTGCTGTAGAGCTGGAGCACCCCGGCCTGCCCCTGGGCGGCCAGGCCCTGCAGCTGGGGGAACCCGGGAGAGACGCTGGGGAGCAGCACGGCTCGATCGCTCATCTGCTGCGCCTGCTGGCTGGTGAGGATGGCGGTCAGAACCCCCAGCCCCAGCGCCGACGCCACCCGCTGGATGATGTTGTTCATCGCGCTCGCCCGGCCCGCCGCCGCGCTGGAGACGGTCGCCATTCCCGCGGTGATGATCGGCATGATCGACAGCCCCAGGCCCACGCTGCGGATCGACATCCAGAGGATGATCTGTCCCTTCGACGTCGCCAGCGTGATGCCGTGGATCAGATAGGTCCCGTAGGCCACGAGGAGCATGCCGATCGTCGCCGGCCACCGTGCTCCGATCCGGTCGTAGAGTTGACCGGCGATGGGCATCACCATCCCGGTGATCAGCGCGGGCAGCAGCAGCGTGAGCCCGGCCTCGAGGGCGCCCAGCCCCTGCCCCTCCTGGAGGAAGAGCGGAACGTAGAACATCCCGGCGAAGAGGGCGGCGATGAGAACCGCCATCAGCACTGACGAGTTGGTGTAGCCCCAGTTGCCGAAGATCCGCACGTCGAGCATCGGCTGCTCGACCGAGAGCTCGACGACGACGAAGGCGGCCAGGCTGAGCAGGCCGGCCGCCATGAGGATGAGGACGCGGTACGAGGACCATCCCCAGGACGCGCCCTCGGAGAGCGCCAGCAGCAGGGAGAACAGGCCCGTGGCCACGGTCGCGAAGCCGGCGGCGTCGAACCGCTGACCGCTCGTCCTGGGGGAGCTGGGCAGCACGGCGGCCGCCGCCACCACTCCGAGCACGGCGACGGGGATGTTGATGTAGAAGATCAGCCGCCAGTTCACGTACTGGACGAGGTAGCCGCCGATGGTCGGCCCGACGGCGGGCGCGAACAGGACGCCGAGCCCGAAGAACCCCATGGCGGTCCCCATCTTGTGGCGCGGCACCATGCGGTACAGCAGCGCCTGCGCGACCGCCGGCAGCAGCCCGCCACCGATCGCCTGGACGATCCGGAAGACGATCAGGATGTTCAGGCTCCAGGCCAGTCCGCACAGCGCCGAACCGGCCGCGAAACCGATGAGCGCGAAGCGGTAGACGCGGTCGAGGCCGTAGCGGTCGCCGAGCCAGCCGCTGACCGGCACCACGATGCCGAGCGCGAGGGTGTAGGCGGTGGCGACCCACTGCACCTGGTCGGTGGTGGCGCCGAACTGCGTCTGCATCATCGGGATGGCGACGTTGACGATGTCGGTGTCGAGCACCGCCATGAACATGCCGACCACCAGGACCGCCAGTGGAAGCGCCCAGCCCCGGTCGGAGACCGGGGCGTCCTCGACGACCGGGGTCGGCTCGGGGGCCGGTTCTGCGGTGGCGACGACCGCAGGGCGGCGACCCGGGCCGCGGCGGCCGGCGTAGCCCACCCTCCTCCTCGCCGGCTGCGCCGCTCGCCGCGGGTGAGGCGGCCGGACGGTGGCGGGGAGCGCGACCACGCGACCCTCCGGGACGGCCGCCGGGGCGGGGCCGTCCTCCTCGGTCCGGAGGGGATCGATCATGGGACTCTCCGTGCGGGGCCGTTCGGGGCGGCGACGCACGTGCCACCACCATGGGAGGGAGGGGGGCTGTCCAGCCCTGCTCGCGCCCGGGAGGGAGTCGGACGCGGTATGCTGGATGAACGGGTTGATGTTGTACACCGCTATTATAGCGGTGTACAAGGTTGGGGACAAGAACCATGGGGGAGCCGGTCGACTTCGAGCTCGCCGACGCGTTCGTCGACTTCCTGCCGCGGTTCAAGCGGTGGATCGAGCACCTCCTTCCCCCGGGGGAGACCACCGCGGTGCGCATCCGGCTCCTCGGCACGGTCCACTGCGAGGGGCGGCAGAAGATGAGCGGGCTCGCCACCGCGCTGTCCATCACCGCGCGCCGGGTCACGGCGCTCGTGGACGCTCTCGAGGACGAGGGCCTGGTGGCGCGGGCGCCGGACCCGCGGGACCGGCGGGTCACCTGGGTCACGCTGACCGAGAGCGGCGCCGCCACCGTCGATCGCCTGTACCAGGCGCACCGGGGGGCGGTCGCGGCCCTCTTCGACGAGCTCGCACCGGAGCGCAAGGCTGCGCTCCTCCAGTCGATGCGCGAGCTGACGGACAGGGTGCACCGCACCGATCCCGAGGCCCGCCGCACCGTCCGCGTCGCCGTCTGAGGCGACGCTCACTCCGGACGTCCGTGCCCCTGGTTCCACGGCCCCTGAGCTCGATCGCGCGCGCCGTGGCAGAGTGCTGGAGTCACCCCGTCACGGGAGGTGCTCCTGGCGTGCGCCCTCGATCGCCAGCCGATCGGAACGGGTGGAGGTACTAACCCGGCGGCGCGAAGAACTCGAGGGCGATGTTGTCGGGATCGCGGAAGGACAGCCCCGATCCGTAGTGCGCATCGACGATCCCACCATGCGCGATGCCGAGCTCGTCGAGACGGCCCTCCCAGCTCTCCAGCTCCGAGCGGTTGGCACAGGCGAAGGCGATGTGGTCGAGCCCCGGGCGGAGCTCGTCGAAGGGCTCGGCGCTCGATGGGCTGCTGTGCTGATGGATCCCGAGCAGCGTGCCGCCCAGCAGCCAGACGACGTGGTGGAACGGCCCGGTGTCCTCGTCGAGCACCGGGTCGGCGCCGATCAGGCGCTGGTACCAGGTGCGGCTGCGGTCGAGATCGCTGACGGTCACGGCGACATGGGTGATCGCTGGGAACTCGGGCATGGCCTCGTCTCCCCGTCCCTCACGGCTGATGCGGCGGTCGATCCTACCGCAGTCCGGAACGCGGCCGGGGACGGTGAGGCAGTCAGGCCCCCGCGCGAGTGAGCCGTTCGTCCAGCTCGCCGGCGAGCGCCATCATCAGCGGTCCGCCGGAGACGTCAAGGGCCTCCTTCTTGACGTCGAACAGACGCGTCCAGAGGCCGGCCGCCCAGGCGATCTCCAGCTCCTCCGGCCGCCACCGGCGACCGCGCGATTCCGCGTACTGCTCGAGGAAGCTCATCGACTCGTCCACCGTCGCACCGAGCCGGCCTCGGGGGGACGTCGGGAAGATCGCCGCGGCGACACCGGCGATCGCCGCCTCGGGATGGACCGCCAGGCTGTCCCAATCGTGCACCGCCCGCAGCGTGCGCCCCTCCCAGTGAAGGTTCTCCGAGTACCAGTCCAGGTGGCCGACGACCCCGGCCTGGCGCACGTTGTTGAGCCGGGGGCGGATCCGTCGGGCGGCGGTGTCGACCCAGGCCGGCTCCTCCTGCACATCGAGATCCGCGTCCCGATCGTCCGGGGGCGGCCAGAGGCCCCGGCGATCGTTGCCCCACCACACCCAGGCAGGCGGCGGAGCCAGTCCCGCCCCGGACAGGGGAGAGGTGAGTGCGACCAGCTCGGCGAGGGACGCGGCGAACAGCTGTGGCATCTCCGCGCAGGGTTGCAGTTCGGCGCCGCCCGCCACGAGGGTCTCGGCCGTGGCGGTGAGCGTCCCTGCGGCAGCGGGCCCGGCGAGCGGTTCCGGACAGGGGAAACCGGCAGCCCAGACCCGACGCTGGACGGCGACGCAGCTCGCGATCCGGGCGCTGTCGGGTCGAGCCTTGATCACCACCTCTCGCCCGTCGGCCAGGCGTACCCCGCAGACCGCGGACAGGTGACCGGTCGCGAAGAGAACCTCCTGTGGCGAGGAGCCCAGCCACCGCACGCACCAGGCATCGAGCTCAGCCTGGCTCAGCGTTGGCCGGGGCCGCCGGCCGATCATCGCGTCCAGCCGGCCCCGGCGCGGACGAGCGCGGCGAGGTGGAACGCGTTGACGGCGCGCCGGCGTTCCCCGGGGGCCTCGATCAGTTTGGACCTTCCGTACATGCGGCGGCGTGATCGGCGACCCACTGGCGAAACGATCGCGGCGCCGATCCGAGGATGTCGAACACCGTGGTGGTGATGAACGCCGGCCTTCCCATCGTTGCGCCCCACGCGGCGAGCAGCATGTCCACGACCGGGCGCGGCCAGCTTCCCTCCGTCTCGCTTCGAAACTCGTCCGGCGACAGCTCCTCAAGTGTGATCCGACGCCCCAGGACGTCACCGATGATGCTCACCTGCTCTGCCTGACTCAGGGACTCGGGGCCGGTGAGGACGTAGTCGCCTCCAACGTGTCCGTCCTGATACAGGGTCCGCGCCGCGACGGCTGCCACGTCGCGGTCATCGACGGGTGCCGTCTCGGCAGCGCCATACGGCCACCGGACGACACCGCCGGCGCGAATCGCGGTCGCCCACCAGAACCACGCGTTGGACGCGAACATCCCCGGCCGGATGATCGTCGACTGGAGCCCGGCGGCCGCGATCAGCCGCTCGATATCGGCGTGGAGCACCGCCATCGGATTCGGTTGCTGGAAGAAGGGGTGCGGGGTCTGGTGCGGTGATGAGAGAAAGACGACACGCCGCGCGGAGGTCGCGAGACGCTCGACAACGGCCGGAGCAGTCGCCGGCGGGGCGGTCCAGACGAGGAAGACGGCACCGACACCTCGCAGTCCTGGGTCGAGCGATTCGGGCACGGTGAGGTCGCCGGTGACGACTTCGACGTTCGCTGGCAGCATCGCCGCCGCCTCGGAGCGATGCGTGAGGGCGCGGACCGGCACCCCCGCGTCCATCAGTAGGTCGACGACGACGCGCCCAACCCGGCCGGTCGCTCCGGTGACGAGCACCGGAGCCACTCGCGTCCGTGTCATCAGGACCTCGACGTCGTCCGTGGTCGGCGCACGGAGCGAATCATGCCATCTTCCTGGGAGCGGATGAAGATCATGTACGCGGCGTTGTTGACGGTGTGATTCGATGCGGCGGGCGACTGAACAGGGGTGTCGCCGGCGGCCTGGGTGGCCTCGAGTACGGGGTCGCGTTGAACGAGCCTGCGGCCAGCGGCGCGCACCCAGCGGTACGCGTCGTCCACCCCGCTCAGGTCGCGGGCCTGGAACCTCGCCGACCCGGCGAGAACGCCGCGGGTCGATTGGGGTTGTAGCGGAGGGGACCGACCGAGCCGGCGGACCAGCCGTGGCATCGGTGTCGCCCCGATGGGCGGGGGTCGCCTCGCCGATCAGGTGCACGACCGCGTCCCGGCACTGTACGCTTCCTGCCGCTCCCTCCACGGACGGAGCGAGCGCTCCATGGAGGTGGCCCCATGCTGCGACGTCTCGCGGGTGTCCTGGCGCTCGGGATCAGCGTGAGCGCGGTCCTCGCACTCACCGTCGACGCCTCGACGACCATCGCGATCAACTCCGCGACCGTTCCTGGGCACGCGAATAAATCCATCGTCGTGCACATCACCTACGCGTGCGACGCCGCATCCGGTGTCAAGAACCTCGACCTGCAGGCCACGGACACGGCCAGCAGCGCGCGCGGAAACGCTCACCAGCCCGCGTCCTGCGACGGCGTCTCGCGCGCCGCGGACGTCACCGTCGACACCATCACGCGCGCGCTCTACAACGGTGGCGACCAGGTGCGCATCAGGGCGAGCTTCGCCGACGCGGGGGACAAGCCGGTCGGCAACGTCAGCCAGGAGAGGGTCGTCACGGCCCAGTAGCCGGTGCGGCAGGCGCTTCCTTCGTGGGCGTCGGGGCTGGGCACGGGCGCTGAGCTGCGAGGCCCGTCCGCCGGACGTGTGGACGCTGCCGGGCCATGAACGTCGTGCCGTGCGACGCCTGCCTTGCGAGACCTCGGCTACGTCGTGTTCACCTGGCGCAAAGGCCCGGGGTCCCGTCAATTCCGGCGGTCAACCCGAGCCTGCTTCCGCTCGGCGAGTGCCAGCGGCACGCAGGGGGCCGGATGAGCGGCTCCCCTCAGACGAGCATACCCCGGTATTTCCGTTCCCGGCGCGGCCCCACCGGCGAGCGGCCACAAGGGCAATAACCCGGTTCCTGCCACGCCTCTTGCCCGTGGTAAAGTACATACTACATGTATGGCATCCGACGCTCCGCCGCCCCCCAACGACGATCCGGTCGTCTGGGAACCGAGCAACCTCAAGCACCTGCTCCGCGACAACCCCGAGCGCCGGGTGAGCAAGCTGCAGATCGACGAGGTGCTCGCCGACCACGATCGCACGGAGCGATGGGACGAGGCGCACCAGAGCTGGGAAGTCCGGGGCCGCACCCTCAACGGCCGCAAGCTCACGGTGGCCTGGGTGCCCCATCGCAACGGACGCTTCCCGGTCCACGTTCGGCCCAGCTGGAGGTGACGAGATGACTGTCAAGGCGACCGACAAGGTCCCCGGTCCGCAGCCGGACGGGAGCTTCTACGACCCGTACGAGGCGATGACCGATGAAGAGTTTCACGCCCAGGCTGAGGAGCTGTTCTCCCGTCCGCAGCGTGTGCCCAGCACGAAGATCACCATCCGGCTGCCCGACGACCTGGTGATGCTGCTCAAGCGCATGGCCCTCGATACCGGCGTCCCCTACCAGACGTTGACCCGGCGCATCCTGGTCGACGCCGTCCCCAAGTACGCGCAAGCCGCAGCGCATCGGTCGAAGGTTGCCGACCCGCCGGCGGCAAGGTCCGGCTCGAGGACCGCCGCTCGGAGGGGCCCGTAGGAGTGAGCGACGAGCTCGAGCACCTGCCAGCGGGTCTGGGACGACGGCGGCCGAACCGGCCGCGACCTCTACGGATCACCCATCGGCATGCGGCGCCGGGGCAACATCCGGGAGACGGTTCATGAGGTGTTTCCTCCTCGAATACGACCGCTCGGAGCACCGCCCGGTCCGCATGGAGGACTTCAGCGCGGATCGCGAACGGGCCGCCGAC
>DASXNK010000093.1 GCA_036495095.1 Candidatus Dormiibacterota bacterium
AGCTGGTCCGCGACATCGTCGAGAACCGCCAGTACCACCTCCTCGAGGCGCTGGCCGAGGCCATCGCCGCGGTGCTCCTCGAGCAGCGCCACGCCCAGGGGGTGCGGGTCCGGGTGGCGAAGACGCCGCCGGTGCGGGGCGGCTTCGACCGCTTCGCGGTGGTGATCGAGCGGGAGCGCCCCGCCGGGTGAGCGGCACCTGCGTCCACTTCGACTGCACCGCCGGGGCCGGCGGCGACATGCTCCTCGCCGCCCTGCTCGACGCCGGCTGCCCGATCGAGCCGGTGCGTGCGGCGGTCCGCGCCTGCGGCGTCGACGAGGTCGAGATCGGCGTCACCGAGACCCTCCGCGCCGGGCTGCGCGGGCTGCTGCTCGGCGTCGAGGTCCGGGGCGCCCCGCGCCACCGCGGGCTCGGCGAGTGCCTCGAGGCGATCGCCACCGCCGGCCTCCCCACCCGGGTCGAGGGCTGGGCGTCGACCGCGGTGCGCCGGCTCGGCGAGTGCGAGGCGCGCCTCCACGGCATCGCGGTCGAGCGGGTCGAGCTCCACGAGCTGGGTGCGGTCGACACCCTCGTCGACGTCGTCGGAGTGTGCACCGCCCTCCACGAGATGGGCGCGACCGAGGTGCTCTGCTCGCCGCTCCCCGCCGCCCCCGGCAGCGTGGCCACCGAGCACGGCCTCCTCCCCCTCCCCGCCCCCGCCACCCTGGCGCTGCTCGCCGAGGCCCGGGCGCCGATCCGCCCCGGGCTGCCCGGGGTCGAGCAGGTGACCCCGACCGCGGCGGCGCTGCTCACCACCCTCGCCCGCTTCGCCAGCCCGGCGATGCGGCTGCGTGCGGTCGGCCACGGCGCGGGCACGCGCGACGACCCACGGCGGCCCAACCTGGTCCGCTGCTGGGTCGGGGACGCCGAGGGCCGCGAGGCGGGCACGCTCGCCGGCTTCGACGACGCCTGCGTCGAGCTGCGCACCAACCTCGACGACGCCGCGCCCGCGGTGGTCGCCGACCTGGCCGCGCGGGTGCTCGCCGCGGGGGCGCTCGACGCCTGGGTGGCGGCGGTGACGATGAAGAAGGGCCGCCCCGGCCACGTGCTCCACGCCCTGGTGCCGGCCGGCGCCGAGGCCGCCGTCGCCGCCCTGCTGCTGGTCGAGGGGCCCACCCTCGGGGTGCGGGCCACCCCGGCGCCGCGGATGGTCGCCGAGCGCGACGTGCTGGCGTTCGCGTCGCCGCTGGGCGAGGTGCGGGTGAAGCGCAAGCTGGTCGGGGGCCGGGTGGTCGACGCCCGTCCCGAGCTCGACGACTGCCTCCGCCTCGCCGCCGCCACCGGGCGGCCGCTCCACCTCGTCATCGACACCGTGAGCGCCGCCGCGCGCGCCGAGATGATCCCGTGAGCGCGGTGATCATCGACGGGCGCGCCGTCGCCGGCCTCATCGAGGAGGAGGTGCGGCAGCGGGTCGCCGCCCTCGTCGCCACCGGGGCGCCTCCGCCCGGCCTCGAGGTGGTGCTGTGCGGCGACGACCCCGCCTCCGCGACCTACGTCGCCGGCAAGTCGCGGGCGAGCGCGCGGGTCGGCATCCGCTCGGTGGTCCACACCCCGCCGGTGTCGAGCAGCACCGAGGACCTGCTCGCCCTGGTCGAGCGCCTCGATGCCGACGAGGCCGTCGACGCCATCCTGGTGCAGCTGCCGCTCCCCGCCCACGCCGACGCCGCCCGCATCCTCGACGCGGTGGTGCCGGACAAGGACGTCGACGGCTTCCACCCGCGCAACCTCGGCCTGCTCGCCGAGGGCCGGCCGCGGATCGTCCCCTGCACCCCGGCGGGCTGCATGGAGCTGCTCCGGCGCCACGACGTGCCCGTGCGCGGGGCCCGGGCAGTGGTGGTGGGGCGGTCGGTGATCGTCGGCCGTCCGATGGCGCTGCTGCTGCTCGGCGCCGACGCCACCGTCACCGTCTGCCACTCACGCACCCGCGACCTCGCGGCGGTCTGCCGCGAGGCCGACATCCTGGTGGCGGCGGTGGGCCGGCCCGCGCTCATCGACGCGTCCTACGTCAAGCCCGGGGCCTGCGTCATCGACGTGGGCATGAACCGGGTCGACGGCCGGCTGGTCGGTGACGTCGACCGGGCCTCGGTGGAGCCGGTGGCCGGCTGGCTCACCCCGGTGCCGCGCGGGGTCGGCCCGATGACCATCGCCATGCTGATGCGCAACGCCGTCGACCTCGCCGAGGCGCACCGCCGGGCGCGCTGACAGGTTGGTGTTCGTCGCGTCCGTGACGAGCGTTGCTTGAGCGGTCAACGGAACGTGTACCCGGACCATGCACCGGTGGAATGGTCCCGGTATGCTGAGGTCGATGAGGGGGCTGAGGGGACGCCATCGGCGGTCGTCTGCGATCGCGGCCGTCCTCGGCCTGCTGGTGCTGGCATCCTCGACCGCGGTGGTGGTCGCGCTCACCCGCCACCGTCCTCCGCCGGTGGTCGTGGTGGGCACCCGTCCGCTGACGGCCGCCCCCGGCGAGGTGGCGCGCGCCGGCCAGGCGGCCACCCCGGTGAGCGGTCCCAGCGCGGCCGCCGACATCACCCCGGCGCCGCCACCCAGCTCCGCTCCCCGGCCGCCGGCCACGGTCCGGATCGACGAGAACACCGGCTCGGTCAGCGTGCCGGTCGGAACCCGGCTCGAGGTCCGGCTGCACGGCACCCCCACCGACCGCTGGCGCGAGCCCGAGCTCGGCGGCGCCCCGGTCCTGCGGCGGCTCTCCGCCTCCGCCACCCCGGACGGCGACGCCGCCGCGACCTTCGAGGCGGTGGCGGCCGGCGACGCGCTCATCGTGGTCGAGCGCTCGACCACGTGCTCCTCGGGCCCGAGCGGCGGGGTGTGCGCGGTCGCGGCACGGCGCATCAGCGTCAGCGTCACCGGCTAGGAGCGAGCCGGCCGGGGAGCCGGATGGGCCGGTGCCTACAATGGCCACCCGATGCCGCCGAGCTACCGAGAGAGCCTGGACTGGCTGACCGCCACGGGATCGCGCGGCATCCGCCCCGGTCTGGAGCGCGTCAGCGCACTGCTGGAACGCCTGGGGAACCCCCAGGCCGGCCTGCGGGGTGCCCTCGTGGCCGGGACCAACGGGAAGGGCTCGGTGTGCGCCATGGTCGAGTCCGCCTGCCGCGCCGCCGGGCTCAGCACCGTGATGCTGGTCAAGCCGCACCTGCGCTCCTACCGCGAGCGGGTGGTGATCGACGGCCAGCCGGTCAGCCCCAACGGGTTTGCCGGCCTCGTCGACCGGATCCGGCCGGCGGTGGAGGCGGTGGAGCCGGAGGTCGGCGCCCCCACCCAGTTCGAGATCCTCACCGCCCTGGGGATCCTCGCCGCCGCCGACCGGCGGCCCGACGTGCTCATCTGCGAGGTCGGCCTCGGCGGCCGGCTCGACAGCACCAACGTGCTCGACCTCGGGGTCGCGGTGATCACCTCCGTCGCCCTCGACCACGGCGACCGCCTGGGCACCACCATCGCCGAGATCACCGCCGAGAAGGCGGGGATCATCAAGGCGGGCAACGACGTGGTCACCGGCGCCACCGGCGAGGCGCTGGCGGTGATCCGCGAGCGGGCCGCGGCGGTGGGGGCGGAGCGGCTGCTCGCCCTCGGCGGCGAGGTGCGGGTCACCGGCCGAAGCCTGGGGCTGGACGGCGTCGAGGCGGAGATCGCGGTCGGCGACGACCAGGCCAGCCTGCGCATCCCGCTGCTCGGCCTCCACCAGGCGGAGAACGCCGCGGTGGCGCTGGCGACCTGCGCGATGCTGAACGGGCGGGGGCTGAGCCTCGACCTCGAGGCGGTGCGGCGCGGCCTGGCGACGGTGCGCTGGCCGGCGCGGCTGCAATGGCTCCCCACCGTCCCGCCGCTGCTCGTCGACGGTGCCCACAACCCGGCTGCGGTCGAGGCGATCGTGCCCACGGTCCGCGAGGTGGTCGGCGACCGGCCTCTCGTCGCCGTGGTCGGGGTGATGGCCGACAAGGACGTCGCCGGGATCATCGAGGCGCTGCGCCCCCTTGCGCCCATCACCGTGTTCACCCAGGCCGGCACCCCTCGCGCCGCCCGGGCGATCGACCTCGCCCGGCTGTGGGGCCACGGGGCCCGGGCGATCAGCTCACTGCCGGACGCGCTCACCGCCGCGCGGATGCTCGCCGGCGACGAGGGCGTGGTGCTGATCTGCGGATCGATCTACCTCGCGGGCGACGTGCTCGCCCTGCTCGACACCGGAGACGACTGAGCCGGGACCCGTCAGTGCAGGTTCGGGGGCGGGTTGCCACCCGACTGGGCACCGCCCTGCTGGGAGGGGCTTCCGGGCGCGGGCGGGGCTCCTGCGCCGCTGGGGGCGCCCGGTGCCGGGTTCCCGCTCGATGCCGGCTGGCCGCTGGCAGCGGGCTGGCCGTTGGGGGGCGGTCCGTTCAGCGCCGGCTGCTGGTGCGCCTGCCGGGCCTGCTGCTGCTGCTGCTGCTCGCGTTGCTGGCGGGCCTTCTCCTGCGCCCGCTGCTGCTGCACGGTCAGGTCGTCGACCGCTCCCGCCGCCGTCGTCCTCGCACCATCGACGTGGCGCGCCAGCGCCGCCTCGGTCTGCGGCACCAGCCGCAGCGAGGAGAGGTGGAGGATGTTGGGGCTGATGTCGTCGAGCCGCTGGATGACCAGGGCGAGGTTGTCCATGCCGGTCAGGTCGGGAACCCCGGCCAGGGCCTGGGGTGCGCCCATCACCGAGGCGGTCCGCACCGGGTCGGAGACCAGCTCCACGCCACCGCGGTGCCCCGCGGAGGAGCCGCTGAGCCGGAGGTGACCGGCCGAGCCGCTGTCGTTGGCGTGGGCCGGCGTCGGCAGGATCGGCGAGCCGGCGACCACCGCGGTGGCCACGGCCACCCCGCCGACACCGGTGACGGCGAGCTTGCTCATCGCATGCGGGGCGTGGGAGACGCCGTCGCGGACGCGCTGCGGAAGCTTCCAGCCGAGGCGCAGCAGCCCGAGGCCGATGATGAAGCCGCGCGCCGGCGCCCGGAAGGCGGTGTTGCGCAGCTCGTCCTCGGTCTGGCGGCAGACGTGGCAGCCGCCGAGGTGCTCCTGCACCCGGCCGCGATCGCCGGTGGGCAGCGTGCCCTCGATCAGCTCCGCGATCGCCTCGCCCATCTCCTGGCAGACCGCCGGCACGTTGCGGCGGGCGACCATCATGGTCACGAAGGCGGAGCGGAAGCGCTTGCGAGCCCGGCAGTACCACAGCCGGGCAACCGGAACGGGCACGTCGAGCGCCGCGCTGATCTCCTCGTAGGTGCGGTCCTCGAGGGCCCGCATCGTCAGCGCCTGGCGGTAGTGGGTGGGCAGCGTCGCCGCCACCCGGCGCACCAGCGCCTGGAGCTGGCTGCGGAGCAGCGCCTCCTCGGGGTCGCCGTCGCCGCCCGCGGGCGCCTCGATCTCGAGGCCGCCGTCGGCGAGGGTGGAGAGGGGCAGCTGGGCGTGCTTCTGGCGGGCCAGCTCGTTGAGGCACTCGTTGCGCGCGATGCGCAGCAGCCAGGCCTGGAAGGCGCCCGGCGAGCGAACGTCGCCCACCCGCGCGAACGCCTTCATCATCGCGGTCTGCGCCAGGTCCTCCGCCCTCGCAGGGTCGGAGAAGAACCGGCCCGCATACCGCTGGACCATCGGCCGCACCTGAGTGGCAAGCTCGCTGATCGCGTCCTGGTCGCCGGCCTGGGACCGGGTCACCAGAGTGCCGTCAAAAAGCGCAACGCCAGCGCTGGTCATTCCACGCCCTTTCTCATTCCACCTCGCCGCCCGACCCTACCACACCGGTCGGGGCGACAGGGACTTCTCAACAGGGGGGACAGCTGTGAGGGGGGAGGCCATCCATCTGCGAGGGACACCCCACCTCGCAGATGAGAACGGTACCGCAGGCCATCGGTTTCGCCAAGTCGGGACCTCGTCCGCGGCCGGCGGGAGCGCGAGGGGAACGATCCCTCCGGGGACACGGCGTGCGCGCCCCCCAACCGTTTTGAAGACGGCGGAGCCCACCTGGACCCATGCGCCCCCAGGCCGGCGGGACTAGCCGACGAGGACGGCGTCGAGCTCGGTCTTCAGGCTCGTCTTGGGGCGATACCCCACCAGCCGCTTCTCGGCCTTGCCGCCGACGAAGAGCAGGAGGGTGGGGATGCTCATCACGCCGAACTGGCCGGGGATGACCGGGTTGGCGTCGACGTCGAGCTTGGTGATCTTGATCCTGCCCTCGTACTCCCCCGCCAGCTCCTCGACGATCGGGGCGATCATCTTGCAGGGGGAGCACCAGGTCGCCCAGAAGTCCACGAGCACGGGGATGCTCGAGTCGAGCACCTCCGCCTGGAAGTTGGCGTCGGTGACGGTGAGGGTTTCGGCCATGGAGGTCTCCTGGGGCAGGCTCGCGGGTGCCTGCTGCGTGCTGGTGGCTAGTCGCCGGTCTTGGCGGCGGTGGTGGGCGCCGAGGCACCGTCCGACGAGCTCTTCGACGGCCCGGAGGCGGTGGAGGTGATCGCCGCCCCATCGCCGCCACCCGAGCCGCGCGAGTCGGTCTTGTAGAAGCCGCTGCCCTTGAAGACGATGCCCGCGGGGAAGAAGAGCCGTCGCGCCTTCTTCCCGCACTCGGGGCACTCGGCGACCGGCTCGTCGGACATGCGCTGGACGGCATCGAACTCGTGGCCGCACTCGCAGCGATATCCGTAGGTCGGCACGTCGGGCGTCTCCTCAGGCTGGCGGGGCGGAGCGGCGGTTGATCATCACGGGCCGCTCCCGCCCGTGTCCTGGGGCCATCGTATCCGTGGCCCGGGGCGACGAAACTCGCCCCTGATCAGTTCTCCCAGGGGGCACCGCGGGCGGCTGCCCCGACCCCGTCGACGCGTCGCGACGGGAGGTCACCCGCGGCGATCAGCCGGGCGAGGTCGTTGCCCAGCTCGGGGATGCGGACCCGGCGTCGCTCGTCCCGCAGGAATCGGCGCACCGCCACGCCGATCAGCTCGCTGCGGCTCAGCGGCGACGCCTGGGTGTGCTCGTTGAGGAGCTCGAGGACGTCCTCGTCGATGAATACTGAGATTCGCCGGCCCATGCGCCTGAATGTAGCGCACCCTTCGTATCAGCCGCGCGTCCCGGTCTCGCGCGGCGGCGGGTCAGAGGGGGGAGAGCACCAGCCCGGTCGGCACCTTGGGATAGAAGTAGGTGGACTTCTGGGGCATGGTCTCGCGGGCGTCGGAGACCGCGATGATCTCCCCGGTGGTGCAGCCGTTGAGGCAGACCGCCAGCGCGGCGGTGCCCGCGGCCACGCTCTCCTCGGCGTCGTCGACGCTGCGGGTGTAGCCCAGGGCACCGCCCGCCACCGCGTCGGCGCTGAGCCCGCAGGCGCGCTCCAGGATCAGCTCCTGGAGGACCGAGACGTCGAGGGCGGCGCGCGGGGAGGCGCCGGCGCGGCGGGGCGCGAGCAGCAGGAAGGCCCCATCCAGGCCCGCCACCGCGAGTGCGTGCTCGCCGTCGCGGTGATCGCGGGCGGCGTCCACGGCCTCGGCCAGGCTGCCCGCCGGCTCCGCCTCGAAGGCGCCCTCGAGCCGGGCGAGCAGGTCGGCGACCCGGTCCGGCACCCCGGCGGCGGGGCGCACCAGCCGGTGGGTGGGCAGCACCTCGATGCTGGGGTCCCCGGCGGCGCAGAGGTGGAGCAGGGTCATGCCGAAGTCGGCTCCGGCGGCCGCTCCGGGCTCGGCCGCGCGGCGCTCGGCGGCGTACGTGGCCGCGGTCTCGAAGCGGTGATGGCCGTCGGCGATGTACAGCCGGCTCGACCCCAGCGCCTCGAGCACCGCGCCCATCCGGGCGGGGTCGTCGACCACCCAGAGGCGGTGGTGCTCGGGGCCGACCTCGCCCTCGGTGGTGCCGGCGGCGTCGGGGTCGGTCGCGGTGGCCGCCGCCATCGCCTCCTCGATGCCCGGGGCGGTGTCCCAGAGCGCGAAGACCGCGCTGGTCTGCATCCGGGTGGAGCGCATCAGCGCGAGGCGGTCCTCCTTGGGGCCGCGCAGGGTGCGCTCGTGGGGGAGCACGGCGGCCTCGTCCCAGGGCAGCGCGGGGGTGCGAAGGTAGAGCCCGCGGCGGGTGCGGCGGCTCCCGTCCTCGGCGACGAACTCGTGGTCGGCGATGTAGACGGCGGGGCGTGGATCGCGGCGGAGGATGCCGAGCTCGAGCCAGGCCTCGAGATGGCCGGCGGCGCGGGTGTGGCGATCCTCGGCGCCGGGGCGGTCGCCGGGCTCGTCGCGGCCGTAGTCGATCCGCACGATGTTGCGCAGGTCGCGGGCGTAGAGGCGCTCGCGCTGCTCCGGGGAGATCACGTCGTACGGGGGCGCGAGGGCGCCGCCGAGGTCGACCTGGCCCGGGTCGAAGCGCACCGCGCGGAGCGGCGCCAGGCTGCTCAGAGCTGGACTTCCCGGACCGACTGGAGACCGACGGTCGCCTCCATCTCGCGCAGGACCTCGGAGGGCACGTGGTCGTCGACCTCGACATAGAAGAAGGCCTGACCTCGGGGCTGGTCGCGACCGAGGCCGAAGTTGGCGATGTTGATGTCGTGCCGCGCGAGGTGGGTGGAGATGCCGGCGATGACCCCCGGCAGGTCGCGGTTGGCGCCCACCAGGTAGCGGCCCTCCGGCCGCATCCGCACCCTGTAGCCGTTGACGCGGGTGATCCAGGCCTCCCCCTCGAGCTGGGTCCCGGCGATCGACAGCCGCTCGCCCCCGACCACCTCGAGGAGCATCGAGTTCGCGTAGTCGACGGAGCGGCTGCTGCGGCTCTCGCCGACCTCGATGCCGTGCTGCCGGGCCACGGTCCGGGCGTTGATGGGGTTGATCCGGGTCTCGGTGAAGCGGGCGAGCAGCCCGCGCAGCGCCTCGGCGGTGAGCACCGTGGTGTCGCGGTCGGCGAGCTCGCCGGTGTAGGAGCAGGCCACCTCGCTCACCTGGCCGGCGCCCATCTGGGCGGCCAGGGCCCCCATCTGGTGGGCGAGGTGCAGGTAGGGCTGGAGCGCCGCCATCTCCTCCGGGAGGATCACCGGGGCGTTGACCGCGTAGCGGGCGGCTCCCCCGGAGAGCACCGCCACGATCTGGTCGGCGACGTCGTAGGCGACGTTGACCTGGGCCTCGTGAGTGCTGGCGCCGAGATGCGGGGTGAGCAGCACCCGGGGGGCATGGAGCAGCGGGTGGTCGGCGGGCGGCGGCTCCTTGGTGAAGACGTCGACGGCGGCGCCGGCGATCTCCCCCGCGTGCAGGGCGGCGGCGAGCGCCTCCTCGTCGATGATCCCGCCGCGGGCGACGTTGATGACCCGGGCGGTGCGCTTCATGGCGCGCAGCTGCTCGGCGCCGATGATCCCCCGGGTCGCGTCGTTGAGCGGCGTGTGCACGCTGAGCACGTCGGACTGGCGGACCAGGGTGTCGAGGTCGACCAGCTCCACCCCGGCCTGCTCGGCACGCTCGGGGGTGACCAGCGGGTCGTGGGCGATGACCCGCATCAGCAGGCCCTGGGAGGCGGCGCGGGCCACCTCGAAGCCGATCTTCCCCAGCCCGAGCAGCCCCAGCGTCTTCTCGCGGAGCTCCATCCCCATGAACTTCGACCGCTCCCAGCGCCCGGCGTGGAGCGACTGGTCGGCGGGGGCGACGTTGCGGGCCAGGGCGCACATCAGCGCCACCGCGTGCTCGGCGGCGGCGATGGTGTTGCCGGTGGGGGCGTTGAGCACCAGCACCCCGTGGCGGGTGGCGGCGTCGATGTCGATGTTGTCGACGCCGACGCCGGCGCGGCCGACCACCTTGAGATTGGTGCCGGCGGCGAGCACGTCGGCGGTGACCTTGGTCTCGCTGCGCACCACCAGGGCGTCGTAGCCGGGGATGCGCTCGATCAGCTCCTCGCGGCTCAGCCCGGTGGCGACGTCGACCTCGCCGGCGGCGCGGAGCCGCGCGACCCCGTCCTCGGCGATGGGGTCGGCGACGAGGATGCGGCAGGTGCCGAGGGGCAGCTGGGTCACGGAACGCGCCTCGGCGGTGGTCATCGGCCGGCGCCCGCGGGCTCGGGAGCCGCCTCGGTGCCGCGCACCACCCGCTGCGCCGCCGCCACCGTCAGCCCCACCCGGCTGAGCAGGCCGTGGTCGGCCAGCCCCTGCTCGACGGTGGCGAGGATGGAGTAGGCGTCGCGCTCCTCGACGAAGCCGAGGTGGCCGACCCGGAAGATGCGGCCGGCGAGCTGTCCCTGGCCGCCGGCGAGCACCAGGCCGTGACGGGTGCGCAGCGCCGCCAGGAAGGCCTTGAGCTGCTCCGGCGACGCCGCCGGCGAGTGCACCGCGGTGACCGCGTTGCTCCGGTGCGACTCCGGGGCGACCAGCCGGAGGCCGATCGCGACCAGGCCGGCGCGGATCATGTCGGCGACCCGCTGATGGCGGGCGAAGACGTTCTCCAGCCCCTCCTCGCGGAGCATCGCCAGCCCCTCCTGGAGCGCGTACATGACGCTCAGCGGAGGCGTGGTGAAGGTGGTGCCCTGGTCGATGAAGCCCTTCTGGCGGGCGAAGTCGAAGTAGAAGCTGGGGCAGCGCGCCGCCGCCGCGGCCTGGTAGCCGGCCGGGCTCACGGCGATCATGGCCAGCCCGGGAGGCGCCATCCACCCCTTCTGCGAGGCGGTGACCACCACGTCGAGGCCGAGCTCGTCGACCGGCAGCGGCATCACCCCGGCGCCGCTGACGCTGTCGACGGCGAGCAGCTTGCCCCGCCCCTTCACCACCGCGGCGATCGCCCGCATGTCGTTGACCACGCCGGTCGACGTCTCGTTGTGGGTGACGCAGACCTTCTCGATCTCGGGATGCTGGGCAAGCACCCGGTCGACGTCCTCGGGGTCGAGCGCCTCGCCCCAGGGCACCTCGAGCCGCACCGGCTCGACCCCGTAGGCGGTGGCGATGTCGGCCCAGCGGTCGCCGAAGCTGCCGATGCTGCAGAAGAGCCCGGCCTCGCCGGGGCTGAAAAGGTTCGCGACCGCCGCCTCCAGGCCGCCGGTGCCGCTGGCGGGGAACAGGAGGATGTCGTTCTCGGTCTGCAGCCCCCAGCGCAGCCCGTCGACGAGGTCTCGGATGATCACGGCGGCGTCGGGGCCGCGATGGTTGATCATCGGCCGCGCCGCGGAGCGCATCACCCGCTCCGGGATCGGCGTCGGACCGGGGACGCGAAGCTGCTGCTCGAAAGCCATGGCACTCCGATGAGAGGGGTTGTCGGCCGGGGCCAGTGTACTTGGGACGCCGGCTTCGTCGACCCCGCGGGCGGGGGTGACGGCGGGGATGCCGCCGTCCCCCCGAGCCCTCAGCGGACGTCGGCGGTGAAGGGCAGGAGCGCCATGTGGCGGGCGCGCTTGAGGGCCACGGTGAGCAGCCGCTGGTGGCGCGCGCAGGTGCCCGTCATCCGCCGGGGCAGGATCTTGGCGCGGTCGGTGAGGTAGCGCCGCAGGCGCGAGACCTCCTTGTAGTCGATGTGGTCCACGTGCTCCAGGCAGAAGGAGCACACCTTGCGATGGCGGCGGCGGTCGTAGTCAGGCATGCGTCTCTCTAGAAGGGAATGTCGTCGGGATCGACGTCGCCGCCGCCGCCGGGCACCGGTGCGGGACGGCCGGAGCCCATCGGGGCGTCACCGCCCATCTGGGCGCCGTCCTGGCGGCTGTCGATGAACTGGATGTCCTGGGCGTTGATCTCGGTCTTGGAGCGCTTCTGCCCGCTCTGCTGGTCGTCCCAGGAGCGGGTCTGGAGGCGGCCCTCCACGTACACGAGGCGCCCCTTCTGCAGGTACTGCCCGCAGAGCTCGGCGAGCTTGCGGTTGCCCTGGTTCCAGACCACGACGTCGTGGAACTCGGTGAACTCGCGCCGCTCGCCCGACGCCGGATCCTGCCCGTAGCGGTTGGTGGCCAGGCCCAGCTGGCACACCGCGGTGCCGCTGGGCGTGTAGCGGAGCTCGGGGTCGCGGGTCAGGCGACCGATGAGCATCACCCGGTTCAGGGACCCGGCCATCAGCGCTCCTCCCGCGTCTCGTCCTCGTCGCCGGCGGCGGCGAGCTCGAGGTCCTCGATCTCGCCCTCCTCGATCTCGACCTCCTCGGCGTCGATCTCGCCCGAGACCGCCACGCCGTCGCCGGCCTCCTCCTCGGCGGCGGCGGCGCCCCGGTCGCGACGACCCTCCCTCGGCTCGGCCTCGGGGGGCTTGGGGACGGCGATCGTGATCATGTGGCGGATCACGTGGTCACTGATGCGCAGGGCGCGCTCCAGCTCTTTGACACTGGATCCGTCGCCCCGGAACTCGACGATCACGTAGTGACCGTCGCGCAGCCCGGCGATCTCGTAGGCGAGACGCCGCTTGCCCCAGGGGGTGGTGGTGGTCACCTCCCCGCCCTGGCCCTCGACCAGGGTCTGGACGGCCTCCACGGCGCCGCGCAGCCCGTCCTCGTCGAGGTCGGGGCGGACGACATACATCAACTCGTACTCGCGCAGCACGCGCGGCACCTCCTTTCCCATGGCCTTCGACGCCCGGTCGACGCCGGGCGCAGGAAAGCGGTCTCCCCCCGCGGTCGCGGGGCGAGGGCGAGGATAGCAGTGTCGGGTGGGCGGGGCCCGGAGCCGGCCCTCAGTCCAGCCGGAAGGTCTTCGGCAGGGTGGTCAGGTTCCGGTGCCCATCCTCGGTCACCACCACCAGGTCCTCGATGCGGATGCCGCCGAGGCCGGGGTGGTAGAGGCCGGGCTCGACCGTGACCACGTCGCCCACCTCCAGGGTGACGTCGACGTCGCCGACGCGGGGGTACTCGTGGATCTCCAGCCCCAGGCCGTGGCCGGTGCCGTGGATGAACCTCGCCTCCGACTCGATGTGCCGGTAGGGCTTGGCCAGCGACCCGTAGCCGCGCCGCGCGAAGACGTCGCAGCAGGCGTAGTGGACGTCGCGGCCGTTGGCGCCGGGGCGGACCGCGTCGAGCCCGGCCTGCTGGGCTTCGAGCACCGCCTCCCACATCGCCTCGACCTCGGCGGGCGGGGCGCCGCGCACCACGGTGCGGGTCATGTCGCCCCAGTAGCGGGTGGTCTTGTGGAAGGGGAAGATGTCGAGCACGACCGGCAGGCCGGCGCGGATGACGTCACTGGTGCGCCGGTGCGGATCGGCGGAGTCGGGTCCGCCGCAGCAGATCGAGTCGCTGGTGGTGCAGCCCAGCTCGAGCAGCCGGCTCTCCACCGCGAGCACCAGGTCCTCGCCGGTCAGCGGCCGGCCCTGGTGCCAGAGCAGGCCGTCGCGGATCTCGGCGGCGGCGATCACGTCGATCGCCCGCTGCAGGCCGTCCATGCCGGCGTTCTCGGTGGCGGCGATCCACTCCACCTCCTCGGTGGTCTTGATCCGCCGCTCCCGCCGGTAGAGGTCGCCGCGGGGGCGCACCTCGAGGTCGTTGCCGCGGAGGTGGTCGGCGATGATCGTCGGGAAGTCGGAGTCGACGAGCACCCCGCCGAGGCCCTCGGCGCGGCAGATGCTCTCGACCAGCACCGCCCAGGCGTCCTGCTCGGCGCCCGCCCTGGCCATCTTCTCCGCCCAGTCGAGCTCCTCGGTGCAGCGCACCCGGCCCACCCTGGCCTCCTTGCGGGCTCTCCCCTCCTCGAGCCGGCTCGTCCAGAGGACGGTGTCGTCGCCGCCCCGGTCGACGACGACCACGGGGTCGGGGGCGAGGAAGCCGGTCCGGTAGAAGATGTTCGGATGGTGGTAGCTCTCTCCGAAGAGAAGGATGGGGGTTTCGGCGATGCTCATATCCACAGGTTACCCTCCCCCGCGTCACCCGGGGCAGGGAGGCGTCACGAGATCGTCGCCGCCTCCAGCCTCCCCCGATCGGGGGACGCCTCGGGGGAGTCCGGGGGACCCCCTATGCACAAGCCCTGGGGATGGATAGGATTACCCCGCGCCGCCGGTACGGAGTTGAGTTGAGAGGACGGACCCTGGGGTGGAGAGCGCCGTGACCGGGGGGGATGTGCGGGCGAGGACGTGGTCGGCACCGTGCCAGCCGAAGAACTTCCTGCGGCCATGCCTGCTCCTGCTGCTCGACGAGCAGCCGGATTACGGGTACGAGCTGCGTGATCGCCTGAGTCACTTCAGCGGCGCCCACTGGGACGCCGGGACCATCTATCGAGTCCTCAACGCCATGGAGGACGAGGGCCTCGTGGCCTCCCGCTGGGAGCCCTCGCCGAGCGGCCCGCAGCGCCGCCGCTACGAGATGACCGCCGACGGCCGGGCCGTGCTCACCCACTGGGCGCGCGGGCTGGAGGAGGTCCGGGGCCTGCTCATCGGCTTCCTCGAGCGCTACGAGCGCGACCGCCAGGCGCACCTCCGCGGTGCTCCCGTGAACGGCACCTCCAATGGTGCAGCCAACGGCGCCTCCAACAGTGCCACGAACGGAGCCGCGGTCAGCGTGCCCGCCGCGGCCGAGGAGTGTCCGATCCCGCTGCCCGCTCTCTGACGCGGGTCCCGCGCGCGGGTCCCGGCAGACGCGGCGGAGGCCGCAGTGATCACGGCGTCGATGCTCGACTCCTGCAATCCGGCGTCGATTCCGTGTCCGAGTCGTTGTCGTCGAGGTTGTCGATACATGCACGTTGCATCTACCGAGTCTCGGGGTGGTACCTGCAAGACCCACGTATTGACCATCGGAAGAGGAGTGGCGCACAGTCGGCCCCGTTCCGGCGATCCACGCCGCATGCCGTCGCGGGCACGTGACATGGCTGCGTTCGGAGCACTTTTCCAGGGTCATCCGGGCGGCAGGGGCCGCTGACCGGAGAAGGCGGGCACACCGAGGAGGTGGTGGCATGGCGACAGCTGCAGTACCGTACGGGAGGTCCACGCAGGTACCTTCCGCCGTATCGGACGTCCACGTCGTGTGGATCACGACCGGGCTCGGCTGCGACGGCGACTCGGTCTCCGTGACCGCGGCGACGCAGCCCAGCATCGAGGACGTCCTTCTCGGCGCAATCCCCGGCCTGCCCACCGTGCACCTCCACAACCCGGTGCTGGCATATGAGGTCGGCGACGACTTCATGAAGTTCTTCTACCAGGCAGAGCGCGGCGAGCTCGACCCCTTCGTCCTGGTGATGGAGGGCTCGGTGCCCAACGAGAAGATCAAGAAGGAAGGCTACTGGGCGGCGCTCGGGACCGACCCGACGACCGGCCAGCCGATCACAACGTGTGAGTGGATCGACCGGCTTGCACCGAAGGCGCTCGCGGTGGTCGCGATCGGCACCTGTGCGACGTACGGCGGCATCCACGCGATGTCGAACAACCCCACCGGCGCCATGGGCCTCTGTGACTACCTCGGCTGGGGCTGGAAGTCGAAGGCGGGCCTGCCGATCGTGAACGTGCCCGGCTGCCCCGTCCAGCCGGACAACTTCATGGAGACCATCCTCTACCTGCTCTTCCAGGTGGCGGGCAAGGCTCCGATGATCCCCCTCGACGACCAGCTGCGGCCCACGTGGCTGTTCGGCAACACCGTTCACGAGGGCTGCGACCGCGCCGGCTACTACGAGCAGGGTGACTTCGCCGAGAGCTACAACTCGCCGAAGTGCCTGGTCAAGCTCGGCTGCTGGGGCCCGGTCGTCAACTGCAACGTCCCCAAGCGCGGCTGGATGATGGGCATCGGCGGCTGCCCGAACGTCGGCGGCATCTGCGTCGGCTGCACCATGCCGGGCTTCCCGGACAAGTTCATGCCCTTCATGGACGAGCCCCCCGGTGCCAAGCTCTCGACCGGTCTCGCGGGTGCCTACGGCAGCGCCATCCGGACGCTGCGGCGGGTGACCAACTCGACGGTCAACAAGGAGCCCAAGTGGCGGCACGCCCGTCCTGAGCTGACCACCGGCTACCGGCCGACCACCTACTGATTTCCGCCGTCGTAGACGGTCACTAGGAGAGCTCCCACATGGTTCAGATGGCACAAGCCCCGGCGAAGGCGCCGGTGGTCGTCGACGTCTCCTGGGATCCGATCACCAGGATCGTCGGCAGCCTCGGGATCTTCACGAAGATCGACTTCGCGAACCGTGTCTGCGTGGACTGCCGCAGCACGTCGTCGATCTTCCGCGGCTACAGCATTTTC
>DASXNK010000094.1 GCA_036495095.1 Candidatus Dormiibacterota bacterium
TCACAGCGGCCGAGGCCGTAAAAGCTCCAAACCCCACGAGCGGAAACCGCCGTTCACCGCCCGGTCGGAGCCATTCCCAACGGTGCCAGTGCAGCGGTCAGTGAGCGGTCGCCGTCGAGAATCACCACCTCCCCAAGGGGACCGGCCCCGACGGCGGCGGCACGCGCCTCCTCCCCGGCGCAGAGCAGCACCCGCGCCGAGCGCACCGCCGCCGCATGGTCCTCGCCGGCGAGGTCCCTGGCCGCGTCGTGGTCGAGGAGGACGACCCGGTGGGCGTGGGGCTGGGTGGCCTCGAGCAGCCGGTGCACCGGCCGCGCGGAGGCCGCCCACGAGGTCCCGATCACGACCCCGTAGTGGTGGCGCCGCTGCCGCAGCCAGCCCTCGAGGCCGTCGCCCGGCCAGGCCAGCTCGATCCCGGCGGCGAGCAGCGGCGGGGCGCTCTCCTCGGCCGCGTCGGCGTCGAGGGCGAGGTGGGTGACCCGGGCCCGCGGCCACAGCCGGACCAGGGTCCGGAGCAGCGCCTCCTGCCCCGGCTGCCGCGCGTCGGGGACGAAGTCGCCGACCACCAGCACCCGGTCGTCGCATCGGAGATCGCGGCCGGGGATGACGTCCTCGGGCTCCGCGTGGACCGGGCTCGGGGGCCGGAGCGCCAGCAGCCGCCGCCAGCGCTCGACGAACACCGGGCGGTTGCGCTCGAGCAGCCTCGTCCTCCGTCCCGGGTCGGTGGACGCCCCGCCGGCATGGGTGACCTCGGACCGGGGCTGGCACACGGTCCGCAGGCCCCGCTCCCAGAGCCGCAGGCTGAGGTCGACGTCCTCGTAGTAGGCCGGGGCGTAGACGGGATCGAAGCCGCCGGCGTCGACGAAGGCGGAGCGGCGGAGCAGCAGGCAGGCGGCGGAGGCGTAGTCGACGTCACGGCGGAAGCGGTACTCGGGCGCGGCCGCCGCCCGGGTGGCGCCGTACGGCCACACCTCGGCGTCGCCCCAGACGATGCTCCCCACCTCCTGGAGGGAGCCGTCGACGTGGAGGAGGCGGGGGGCGACGGCGGCGACGTCGGGCTCAGCCTCGAGCACCGCGCGCAGGGGGGGCAGCCAGCCGGGGTGGACGAGGGCGTCGGTGTTGAGGAGCAGCAGGAGCGGGGCTCGCGCCCGCAGCGCCGCCTGGTTGGCGGCGGGTCCGAAGCCGAGGTTCGCGGGGTTGCGCAGCACCGTGATCCCCTCGACGGCGGCGAGGCCCTCGAGGGTGCCGTCGCTGGAGGCGTTGTCGGCGACGATCAGCTCGAGGTCGGCGTCGGTGTGCTCCACCAGCGCCTCCAGCGCCCGCCGGGTCCACTCCCAGGCGTTGTAGGTGACCATCACCACCGACAGCTCCGGGCGGCCGGTCGCGGGGATGGCGAGCCCGCTCACCGCCGCCGCTCGCGCACCCGGGCGAGGGTGTCGCGGACCGGCCGGGTGTACCGCCAGGTCCGGGAGGCGACGATGGCGTCGCTGGCGGCCCGGGCGGCGGCGAGCTCGGACCGCAGCCGGTCGATCTCGGCCCGCGCCCCCGCCAGGGCGCCGTCGAGAGCCAGCTGGGCGGCGTGGCGCTCGCCGAGGAGCTGCAGCCCGCGGGCCTCGTGCGCTGTCCGCAGCGCCTCCAGCCGGTCCTCCGCGGTCAGGCTCCCGGGACCGGGCGCCGGCTCGCCGCGGCCGCCCCCCGCCTCCGCCACCCGCGCTGCCAGGCCGTCGAGGTGCCGCTCCAGCGCCTCCATCGCCGCCTCCGCCGGCGGCGCGGCCGGGCCGCCGAGCAGAGAGGGGAGGGCACCGCCGAGCTCCGCGACCGCGGTCGCGGGCACCCCGAGCGCGGCCGCGGTCCAGCGGCCGAGGCCCGGCGGCCCGGCGTAGGCCGCCGACTCCGCGATCAGGGCGACCAGGTCCTCCACCGCGGTCACCTCGGGCACCCGCCGGCAGCGCCCGCCGAGCGCGGCCTCGAGCGCGGCCGCGAACTCACCCTCGCCGCGGGAGCCCCCCGATGCCGCCAGCTGCACCGCCACGGCGCCGTCCTCCACCGGGGCGCGCAGCGCCGCGGCGATGCCCTCGACCGCGCCCAGCAGGGAGGCGTCGCCCTCGACGGTGAGCACCCTGCCCGCCGGCCACGCCCAGCCCAGCAGCCGCAGCAGCTCGGCGCGCCGGCGGAGCAGCCCGGGGTCGAGCAGACCCGGGAGCAGGAGCGCGAGCGAGCCGTCCGCGGGCGCGGCGTCGAGCACCGGCAGGGTGGTCTCCAGGGGGCCGGCGGTGCCGGTGTCGACCACGCAGTCGAAGCGCCCGGCCAGCTGCTCCGGGGAGGGCAGCCGCTCGGCGGGATGGCCGCCGTCGACGGCGAGCGGGGTGCCCAGCGCGGCGAGGGCGGTCACCTCGCAGCCGGAAAGCCGGCGCCGCAGCCCCTCGTCCAGCACCCTGCGGGTGGCGAGCAGGTCTCCGTCGGGGGCGTCGAACGCGCCCCAGAGAGCGACTCGCATCAGCGGGGCCGGTGCCGAGAGGGGGGGCTGTCCACGGGGTTGCGGATGATAGCCCGCCAGCCCAGCCGGCTAGCTGTGGAGCAGGCGGCCCCCGGAACGCCATCCCCGGGACGCGGCGGCGAGGCGGTCGCCCACCACCGGGGCGATCCGGCCCGCCATCACCCGATAGCCCCGGAGGGTGGGGTGGAGCTCGTCGGTCATCTCTCCGGCGGCCGCCAGCCCCGCCTCGACGTCGAGCACCAGTCCGGAGTGGTGCCGTGCCGCCACGACCCTCAGCTGGTCATCCCAGGCAGAGGTGTAGCGGACTCCGTCGCCGCCGCGGCAGATCCTGATCGCGGAGCAGTCGACGTGGCTGCCGACGATCACCGTGGGAACGTCCCCCAGGGCGCGGAGCAGGGCGTCGAGGTCGGCGGCGGCGGTCGGGATCGGGACCCCGTACACCGCCTCCGCCATGCCGAAGCCGACGATCACCAGACGCGGGTGCAGGGCCAGCAACGCGGGGAGCTGGAGGGCGGCGGGCCGGTGGCCGAAGCCGGGCGTCGAGGGACGCAGGGTGCTGAGGGCGGTGTCGCCGTTGACCCCCGCGTTCACCACCGGGATCCCCAGCAGCTGCTGGACGACCGCCGGCCCGGCGCCCGGCGGCGGGGTGCTGTAGGCGACCATGGTCACCCCGTAGCCATAGGTGTCGCTGTCACCGAGGGCGACGATCGGCCCGGTCGGGTCGCAGCCCACCGGGGGCGGTGGCACCGCGGTCACCGGCGCACCCGCCTCCGGACAGGTGGCGATGGCGGCACGGGCCGCCGCCACCGCGGGCGTGTCCGGCTCCTCGACGGAGGGGGCGGCGTGGATCGTCGATGCCAGCAGCGCCACCGGGATGCTGCAGGCCAGAGCGGTGAGGAGGGTGCGCGTCCACATGGCAGATGGGGGAGGGATGGCGGCCGGTACTGTGCGTGGTCCCCTCCCTCGCCACTGAGGATAGCGCTCCTGTCCCCCCCGGCTGTGGCGGTGACGGCCGCGTCACACCACCGCGGTCAGACGCTGCGCTGCCAGTAGACGCCGGTCCAGTCGACGGTCTGGAGGTCCGCCGGATGCATCCCGATCTCGTCGAGGAAGTCGTGGACCGCGGCCCTGCAGCCCTTGAGGGCGTAGTCGTCGACGATCACCCAGCCGCCGGGGCTGACCCGCGGGTACAGCGCCCTCAGCGCCACCATCGTCGACTCGTACATGTCGCCGTCGAGCCGCAGCACCGCCAGCTTCGAGATCGGCGCCTCCGGCAGGGTGTCGCGGAACCAGCCGGGGAGGAATCGCACCTGCTCGTCGAGCAGGCCGTAGCGCTCGAAGTTGCGCCTGACCTCCTCGAGCGACACCACCAGGTTGTCGAAGGTGTGGTGCGGGTCACCGGCGTCGACCGGGTAGGTCTCGGCGTCGGGCCTGGGCAACCCCTGGAAGGAGTCGGCGACCCAGACCGACCGCTCGGTGTCGCCGTGGGCCTTGAGCACCGCGCGCATGAGGATGGTCGCGCCGCCGCGCCACACCCCGGTCTCGATGAGGTCGCCGGGCACGCCGCGGCGGAGCACGTCGCGGATCAGGTGCTCGAGGTTGTCCATGCGCCGCAGCCCGATCATCGACACGGCGTGCAGCGGCCAGTCGAGCCCCTGCTCGCGCTTGTCGAGGTCGTAGGGCATGGCGCGCACCAGCTCGATGCCGCGGCGGGCGAGCAGCCGCGAGGCCAGCCGCACCGCTCTGCGCTTCCACTCGACCGAGGGGACGACGGTCTGGAGCTCGTGCCCCGACAGCATCCCCACCAGGCTGCGCTTCAACAGGTCGAGATAGAGCTGGGTGCCCCGATCCTCGGCCGTGCCGACCCCGGATTGCGGTTCGGTGCGGAGCATCCGCGGCAGTATAGCCAAGCCGAAACCTGGCTCACCGGCCCTCGTCGGCGACCGCCGAGGAGGTGGGTTCGAGCCCGTAGCGGCCCACCACGGCGGGGCTCAGCGGCCGGAGGAGGTCGTGGCTCATGCTCCAGCGGTGGCCCAGCGCGAACAGGCCGATCTGGGGCGCGGGCGAGGCCACACGGAAGTCGAAGGCCTGCTCCAGGCCGTCGTAGTCGTGGGCGACGGGGTGGGCGGCGAGCACCACCGACACCTGGTAGTGGCCGCCCAGCAGGCGCAGCTCGTCGACCACCAGGTCCAGGCTGAAACGCTCTCCGGCCGGCGGGCAGCGCAGCTCGAGGCCGGAGAAGAAGGTGTTCGCGTGGGCGAGGCGATAGCCGTCGCCGCGATGCACGATCACGCCGCAGATGAGGTCCTCGACCTGGCTGTTCACCTGGCAATGGATGCGCATCGTCATCGGCTCGCCGCTGGTGAACATCTGGTGCCGCTCGCCCCCGGCGTCGAGGAACTCGACGTCCACGACCCGAACCTCGCCGGTGCCCCAGCGCCGTCCCCCGCCGGGCAGCTCGGTGCTGATCTCGGACGGCGCCGGCGGAGGCGCTCCGGCGGCGTCGGCGTCGGCCTGCTGGCCCACCATGTGCCGGTAGATCGAACACACCTCGCCGGTCGGCCCGCTGGCGACCAGCCGTCCGTGGTCGAGCAGGTACGCGGTGTCGCAGTAGAGGTCGACCGCGCCGAGGTCGTGGGTGACCAGGACCACGGTGCGCCCCTGGCGCTTGTAGCGGTTGAAGACGTCGAAGCAGCGCTCCTGGAAGCGGGCGTCGCCGACGGCGAGCACCTCGTCCATGAGCAGGATCCCCGCGTCGGCCTGGATCGCCACCGCGAAGGCGAGCCGCACCTGCATTCCCGAGGAGAAGTTCTTCAGCTTCTGGTCGGCGAAGTCCTCGAGCTCGGCGAAGCCGATGATCTCGTCGATGCGCCCGCTGAGCTGGCGGCGGGTCAGCCCCAGCACCGCCCCGTTGAGGTAGATGTTCTCCTTCGCGGTGAGCTCCGGGTTGAACCCGACGCCGAGCTCGAGGAAGGGGGACACCTGCCCGTTGACCGTCACCGTCCCGCTGGTGGGACGGAGGATCCCGGCGAGGATCTTGAGCAGGGTGCTCTTGCCGCAGCCGTTGGCGCCGATGACGCCGACGAAGCTGCCGTACGGGATCTCGAGCGAGAGCCCGTCGAGCGCGTAGAGGTCCCGGTACCGGGCACTGCTCCGCGGATGGACCATCCGGTACTTGAGCGTGCTGCTCCGGTCGAGGGGGACGCGATAGCGCTTGCAGACGTTGTCGAGTGCGATGGCGACGGTCACGAGCCGTGCGACGACCCCGGAGAGAGCATTCTGGGGGCCATCCTACCAAGGCGCCGGTCGAGGCCCCGGGGCGGGGGAACGCGTCGATCGACGTTCACCGGGCCGGTCGCAGGGAGGTTGCGGTGAACGGCGCTCCGAGGACCGGGGGATAGAATCACCGGCAGCCCGGTGACCATGTCGACTGAATTCCCGCGCTTCCGCCACCACCCCGCCCTCGATGGCATCCGCGGCGTCGCCGTCATCCTGGTGATCGCCTTCCACACCTGGAGCGCGGCCGCGCCCGGCGGCCTCATCGGCGTCGACCTGTTCTTCGTGCTCTCCGGCTTCCTCATCACCACGCTGCTGCTCGAGGAGCGGCGCCTCACCGGCCGGATCTCGCTGGCGCGCTTCTACACCCGCCGGGTGCTGCGCCTGATGCCGGCGCTGATGCTGCTGCTGCTCGGGTGCGTGGTCGTGGCCGCGCTCGCCTCGAACACCACGCTCGGCGGTTCCACCCTGCGCGCGGTGCCCTTCACCCTCGGCTATGTCGCCAACTGGGCGTACGCCTCCGGTGCCGACCTCGGCGCCCTGGCCCACACCTGGTCGCTCTCCGTCGAGGAGCAGTTCTACCTGCTCTGGCCGCTGCTGCTGATCGCGCTGCTGCGCTGGGGCGGCCCCCGGGCGGCGCTGGCCGCGTGCTTCTGGGGGGTGCTCCTGGTGTTCGCGGTCCGCGGGCTGATGGTCGCCTCCGGCGCCTCGTGGCTGACCGTCTACGGCGGCTCCGAGACCCGGGCCGACGCCCTCCTCGCCGGCTGCACGCTGGCCCTGGCCGCACATCTCGGCCTGCTCCGGAGGATTCCCGCGGCGGTGGTCGCCGCCGCCGGGGTCGCCGGGCTGGCGGTGCTCGCCTGGGTGGTCCGCCAGGAGGACCCGTACGGGTGGCTGGTCCACGGCGGCTTCACCGCGGTGGCGGTCTGCTGCGCCCTGCTCCTCGCCGCGCTGGCGGTGCGTCCCTGGGCCCCGCTGGTCCGCGTCTTCGGGTTCCGGCCCCTGACCAGGCTGGGGAAGGTGTCGTACGGCGTCTACCTCTGGCACTTCCCCCTGGTCCTGGTGATCTACCCGGAGATCGCCTCCCGCCGGCCCTGGAGCTTCGTGGTCATCACCGCGCTCGCGTACACTCTCGCCTCGCTGTCCTACGCCCTCGTCGAGGCGCCCTTCCTCCGCCTCAAGCGGCGGATCGGCGGCGACGGGACGGCGGCGGCGCCGTTGGAGCTCCGGTCCCCGGCCGGAGCCGGCGCGAGGGCGGCGGAGGGCTGAGCATGACCCAGGGCGGGGCCGCGCTGGCCACCATCCCCGCCTTCGGCCTCGACCCCGAGTGGCTGCTCCCGATCGCCGAGCGGTTCGCCGAGGAGTACCGGCGGGCGGAGCCGTTCCCCCACGTGGTGATCGACGACTTCCTGCCCGAGGAGGTCGTCGACCACGTCATCGCCGAGTTCCCCTCGCCCGACGCCATCCCCTGGCGGCTGTACACCGACAGCGGGCACACCCACAAGCTGGCCACCGAGCGGCCCACGCTGATGGGCCCCTTCACCCGGCACCTCCTCAACGAGTTCAACTCGTCGGTGATGATCGACTTCCTGGAGCGCCTCACCGGCATCGACGCCCTGGTGCCCGACCCGCACCTCGCCGGTGGCGGGATGCACCAGATCGAGCCCGGCGGCTTCCTCCACGTGCACGCCGACTTCAACTACTACGAGCGGATCCGCCTCGACCGCAGGCTGAACCTGCTTCTCTACCTCAACCGCGACTGGGAGGAGGAGTACGGCGGCCATCTCGAGCTCTGGACCCGCGACATGGGCCGGTGCGCCCGCCGGGTCCTGCCGGTCTTCAACCGGATGGTGGTGTTCAGCACCAGCGACTTCTCCTTCCACGGGCACCCGGAGCCGCTGGCCTGCCCGCCGGGGCGCACCCGGAAGTCGCTGGCGGTCTACTACTACTCCAACGGCCGCCCCGCCGAGGAGGCCTCGGCGCCGCACACCACCCTCTACCAGGAGCCCGGGGTGCAGCCCGCCCACACCGCCGAGCCGGTTCCCGAGGTGGTTGCGGCGGCGCCGGTCCCGGTCGTGACCGCCCTCCCGGCGCGGCCGCGCTGGCGGGGCCGGCTGCGGCCCTTCCTCCCGCCGGTCGCCGTCGACCTCGCGCTTCGCGCCGAGCGCCGGTTCCGCCACCCCCGGTGAGCTGACCGGCGCCGACCCGGGGTCGCGGTGCTCAGGGGGTGCCGGTGCGTCCGGCGATCCGGGCCCCACGCCGCCGCATCCAGCGGAGCGCCGCCCTCGCGACCGCTCCGGCGCCGCCCTCGGCGAGCTCCTGTCCCACCCGCCGGAGCAGCCGGTCGGCCCGCGCCACCGGGGGTGGAGCGGTGGCCGCCACCGGCACCGGCACCTCCACGCCGCCGGCCCGGCGGTCGGGTGCGTGCGACGGGGCGGCGCAGAAGGCGAGCAGCGGCGCGGCCGTCCGCGACCAGGTGAGCGAGCGCGCGTGCTCCGCCACCCGCCCCGAGATCTCGGCCCGGAGCCCGGGGTCGGCGAGCCGGCGCAGCGCCGACGCCACCGCGCCGGGGTCGCCGGGGGACACGGTGATCCCCAGGCGGGAGGCCTCGACGGTGTCGGCGAGGGCGTCGCCGGCGGTGCAGAGGATGGGGAGTCCGGCCCAGAGGTAGTCGAGCACCCGGGTGCGGAAGGCGAACCGCGACTCGACGTGGAGGCGGTGGGTGGTGACCCCGACGTCGGCCTCGAGCAGCCAGTCGGCGCGCTGCTCGTACGGCACCCACTCCTCGTTGAAGAACACGTGGCGGCCGGTCAGCCCGAGCTCGTCGGAGAGGCTGCGGGTCTCCTCGACCACGCGCATGACGCCCACCGACGGGTTGGGATGGCGG
>DASXNK010000095.1 GCA_036495095.1 Candidatus Dormiibacterota bacterium
CCGCCCGGTGCAGAGGCGGCGGTGTGGGTCAGGGGATGGAGGGGAGGCCCAGGCTCACCGAGCCGCCGCTCACCGAGATGCTCGGGGCGCCGGCGTGGACGCCGCTGTTCGAGGCGGAGACCGAGCCGCCGCCGATGCTCACGGTGGGCTGGCCGATGGTGGGGACGTCGCCGGTGGCCGCGCCGAGGACCGAGGCGACGGTGCTCTGTACCATGGTCGCGCCGCTCGCGACCGCGCCGTCGCCGTCGCCGGCGGCGTCGGCGACAGTGCTCTTCGCCCCCGTGACGGTGGTGCCGACCCTGCTCTTCGCGCCGGCGACGGTGCTGTCGACCGCGCTCCTCGCGTCGGCCACGCCGTCGTCGATCCCGCTCCGGGCCTGGTCACCGGCCGCCCCGGCCTTCGCCATGCCGCTGTCCGACCAACCGTCCGCCCGCTGGGCGATGGCGAGAATGCTCTGCACCGAGGGCGCGGAGGGGAGGGCGGGCGCGCTCGGCAGGGTCACCGAGAAGCTGCCGCCGCCGCTGCTGCCGCCCGCCGAGGCGCTGGCCGAGCCCGAGGGCTGAGAGCCCGCGGTGGCGCTGAGGCTGCCGCCGTCGGCGGCGAGGGCGATGGTGGCGGAGAGCGCGCCGGCGACGGTCGCGGCCCCGGCGGCGATGAGGAGCTTGCGTGCGTTCATGTCGGTGTCCTTCGGTGGCTGCCCCACCTGGGTCCCGGCGAGAGAGGTCGCCGGGTTCGAACGGGAAGACCGCGGCCCCCCGCCGAAAAAAACAGGGCGTGCATGCCTGTGACACGTGTCGCGGCGCCGCGACAACCGTCACCGCCCTGCGACCGCCGGGGGCTTGACCCCTAGGCTGTCGATGCCTAGAGTGGCTAGGTATGGGGGATCACCGCCCCGGGCTCGGCCCGGACCTGCTGCGTGGCCATCTCGACGGCCTCCTCCTCGCCGTGCTCGCCGAGCATCCCGCCCACGGCTACGCGGTCATCGAGTCCCTTCGCGATCGCAGCCAGGGCGCATTCGACCTCGCCGAGGGCACCGTGTATCCGGCGCTGCACCGCCTCGAGCGCGACGGCCTGCTGAGCAGCCGCTGGAGCACCGAGCCGGGCCGGCCCCGCCGCGTCTACGCGCTGACCCGTCGCGGCGACCAGGCGCTCGCCGGGCATCGCGGCACCTGGCGCAGCTTCTCCCGCGCCGTCGAGCGCGTGCTCGGGGCGGGCGTCGGGTGATCGCCGGTGTGCTCGCCGAGCTCGGCCGGCTGCTGCCCGCCGGCGCGCGCCGCCGCCGGGTGCTGCTCGAGGCCGAGGACCATCTCCGCTGCGCCGTCGAGGCGGGGGTCGCCGCCGGGCTCGACCCCGCCGCGGCCGAGGCCGCCGCGGTGCGCGAATTCGGGCCGCCGGCGCTGCTGGCGAGGCGGATCCGCGAGCAGCTCGGGTGCCGCGCGGCGGCGACCGCCTCGCAGCTCGGCCTCGCCCTCCTCACCGTCCTCGGCGCGATCGCGGTGCTCCGCTTCACCGAGGTGGCCAACGACGCCGGCGCCCCGCGCTGGTGGCCCTACGAGCCGCTGCTCTCGCTCGTCACCCTGCTCGCCGTCGAGGTCGCGGCGGTGGCCGGCGCGGTCACCGCGGTCCGCCTGCTGCGGCATCGCCGCGCGGCGACAGGCTCCGCCGTTCGCGGCGCCCTGCTCCGGGGCCTGCTCGTCGCCGTGCTCGCCGGCGCGGTCGCCGCGCTCGGCGACGGGGTGGCAGCGCTGCGCCACCTCGACGAGGTGCGCTCGTCGCCCCTGGCCCTCGCCGTCGCCGGGCTCGGGCTGGCGGTGCTCGTCCTCGCCGCGGC
>DASXNK010000096.1 GCA_036495095.1 Candidatus Dormiibacterota bacterium
TACGTCGGCGCCGGGCTGGCCGTGCCCCTGGCGGTCTCGCTGCTCCCGGCGCGGCTGCGCCACCGGCCCGGGGTGCGGCTCGCCGGCGCCGCGGCCACCCTCGCCGGCGGGCTCTGCCTGCGCGCCGCGGTGGTGCGTGGCGGTGAGGCGTCGGCGCTCGATCCCGAGGCGGTGCTGGGGGAGACCCCGCCCGAGGCCTGACCCCCGGCCTGCAATTGCAGGCGGGGACGCGGGCGACTCGTTGACACCCCTCCGCGGCGTGCGTATGTTCCAACGCTACACGCAATCACCGTCCCGTTTGTGCATGTGTCGGAGGGGGCCGGATGCCGACCGTCAGCCGCCGCGGGTTCCTCAAGCTCGGCGCCGCCGGCAGTGGCGGGCTGGCGCTCAGCGGGCTGGGCTTCGACCTCGCCCAGGCCCGCGGCGTCGCCCAGCAGCTGCGCATCCAGGGTGCCACCGAGTCGCACTCGGTCTGTCCCTACTGCGCGGTGGGCTGCTCGCTGGTGGCGTACACCCGGAAGCAGCCCGACGGCTCGGTCCGGCTCCTGCAGATCGAGGGCGACCCCGACAGCCCGGTGAACGAGGGCAGGCTCTGCCCCAAGGGCGCCACCGCGATGCAGCTGGCCACCTCGGCACGGCGGGTCGACCAGCCCCTCCACCGTCCCCCCGGCGCCACCGCGTGGCAGCCGATCTCCTGGGACGCGGCCCTCGACCGGATCGCCGCCAACGTCAAGCGCGCCCGGGATGCCACCTTCGTCACCGAGGACGCCAACGGCAACACCGTCAACCGCTGCGAGGGCATCGCCTTCGCCGGCGGCGCCGCGTTCAGCAACGAGGAGGGCTACCTCGCCGCCAAGGTGATGCGCGCGCTGGGGGTGGTCCACCTCGAACAGCAGGCGCGTGTTTGACACGGCCCCACGGTGGTCAGTTTGGCCGCCACGTTCGGCCGGGGGGCGATGACCAACCACTGGCGCGACATCCGGAACGCCGACCTCATCCTCATCAACGGCGCCAACCCGGCCGAGGCCCACCCGGTCGGCTTCCAGTGGTTCATGCGGGCCAAGCTCGACCGTGGCGCCAGGATCGTGCACACCGACCCGCGGTTCACCCGCACCTCGGCGGTCGCCGACGTCCACCTGCCGATCCGCACCGGCACCGACGCCGCCTACTTCGGCGGCCTCGTCAATTACGTGCTCCAGAACAACCTGTTCCACGACGAGTACGTGCGCAACTACACCAACGCCTCCTGGATCGTGCAGCCGGGATACGGCTTCCAGGACGGCCTCTTCTCCGGCTACAACGCCGGCAAGCGCACCTACGACATCTCCACGTGGGCGTACGAGGGCACCGCCGGGCCCAGCCAGGCGGGCGCGGGACAGCCGCAGCAGCAGGTGCAGGTGTCCGGCCAGAGCCCGCAGGGCACGTCGCTGGACGCCTTCGCCCGGCGGGACCCGACCCTGCAGGACCCGCGCTGCGTCTTCCAGCTGATGAGGCAGCACTACGCCCGGTACACCCCGGAGATGGTGGAGCGCATCACCGGCATCCCCCGGGCCCGCTTCCTCGAGGTGGCCCGGATGGTGGGCGAGATGGGCCGCCCCGACAGGGTGATGACCATCGTCTACGCGGTCGGCCTCACCCACCACACCACCGGCTCGCAGCTGATCCGCTCCGGGGCGATCCTGCAGCTGCTGCTCGGCAACATCGGCCGCCCCGGCGGGGGCATGAACGCCGAGCGCGGCCACGCGAACATCCAGGGGAACACCGACAACGCGATCTCCTGGGAGATCCTCCCCGGCTACCTGCGCGTCCCCGCCCCGGGTCAGAGGACCCTCGACGACTACGTCAACCAGAGCGCGAGCAGGCGCAGCGACCCGAACTCCTGGAACTTCCTCGGCATCAACTACCGGAAGTTCATGGTGAGCCTGCTGAAGACCTGGTACGGCGACGCCGCCAACGCCGACAACCAGTACGCCTTCGACCACCTTCCCAAGCCGGCGCAGAACGCCTCGTGGATGTCGATCTACGACAACGCGCTGAAGGGGAGGATGAAGGGGGTGCTGCTCTCGGGGATGACCGCGACCAGCATCGGGCCCGACTCCAACCAGGTGATGACCGCGCTCGGCAACCTGGAGTGGCTGGTGGTGATGGACCCGCTGCCGACCACCAGCTCGGAGTTCTGGCACGCCCCCGGCGTCGACCCGGCGGCGGTGAGGACCGAGGTCTTCATGCTGCCCACCACCCACTGGATCGAGAAGGACGGCTCCTTCGTGAACAGCGGTCGCTGGATGCAGTGGAAGGACCAGGTGCTGCCCCCCCAGGGCCAGGCGCGCCACGACCACTGGATCCTCGCCGAGCTGCTGCTGCGGGTGCGGAAGCTGTACCAGCAGCAGGGCGGGCGGTACCCCGACCCGGTGGTGCAGCTGACCATGGACTACGCCGATCCGCACCGGCCCGCCCTCGACGAGATCGCCCGGGAGGTGAACGGCCGCGACCTCGCCACCGGGAAGCGGCTGGCCAGCTTCGCGCTGCTCAAGGACGACGGCACCACCACCGCGGGCAACTGGATCTACACCGGGTTCTATCCCGAGAGCGGCAACCTCGCCCGCCGCCGCCAGGGTGTCGACGACCCCGCGACGAACGATCCCACCGGCCTCGGCCACTATCCCAACTGGGCCTGGAGCTGGCCGCTCAATCGCCGGGTGCTGTACAACCGCGCCTCCGCCGACCTGGCGGGGAAGCCGTGGGACCCGACCCGGGCGGGCATCCAGTGGAACGGCAGCAGATGGGTGGGCGACGTGCCCGACTACCCGGCGACGATGAGCCCCACCGATCCCAACGCGTATCTGCCCTTCATCATGAACGGCGAGGGGGTGGGGCGGCTCTTCTCCAACTCCACCATCGACGGCCCGTTCCCCGAGCACTACGAGCCGGTCGAGTCGCCGGTCACCAACCCGCTGCACCCCCAGGTGTCGGCCTCCCCGGTGGCGTTCCTCTACGACCAGGCCGCGGGCCGGAAGAACCGGTTCGGCACCGTCAAGGACTACCCGTACATCGCCACCAGCTACCGGCTCACCGAGCACGAGCACTACGTCACCCAGCACGTGCCGCTCCTGGTCGGGCTGCAGCCGGAGCCCTTCGTCGAGCTGCCGCCGCAGCTGGCGGCGCAGAAGGGGATTCGCACCGGCGACCGGGTGCGGGTCTCGTCGGCGCGGGGCCGGCTCGAGGTCCTGGCCCTGGTCACCCCGCGACTGCAGCCGCTCACCGTCGACGGCAGAACCGTGTACCAGGTCGGCATCCCCATCCACTGGGGCTTCGTCGGCGTCGCCGCCGACCGCGACCCCAACAGGGGAGCGAACTGGCTGGCCAACGCGCTCACCCCGTTCGTCGGCGACGCCAACGCGCGCACCCCGGAGTTCAAGTCGTTCCTCGTCAACGTGGAGAGGCTGTGATGGCCGCGGCCCACGCTGTCGACACCCGCTGGGACGACCGCCGCCGTCGCGGCGCCGAGCTCACCCGCCGCTATCCCTTCGCCGCCGAGGTGCTGCGGCTGCACGACGCCCTCCTCGACGTCCAGGAGCCGGCCTTTGCCGCGACCCCGGCCCTCGACGGCCTCGAAGCCGTGGCCGCGCACGCCGCCGCCGCGGTGCTGCCCGCGGTGGTCGAGGCCACCATGGCCGCCGGGCCCGAGCTGCTCGCGGAGCGGGCCTGGGGCCGCCTCGAGCAGGGCGGGCTGGAGACCGTGGTCCACGGCTGGCTGATGGGGAGGGAGCAGTCCCAGCTCGACCGCTACCTCGCCCGCGCCGCCGCCACCCCGGTGCTGGAGGCGCTCGGCGAGTCGCTCAGCCCCGGGGCGGAGGTCGACGCCCGCCACTGCCGGCGCTGCGGCGGGCCGCCGCAGCTCGCGGTGATCGAGCCCGGCGAGGCGCTGAGCGGCTCGCGGCGGCGGCTGGTCTGCGCGCGCTGCCTGGCCGGCTGGACCTATCCGCGGATGGTCTGCGCCGGCTGCGGCGAGACCGACAGCCGGCGGCTGCCGATCTACGAGGAGGGCGACTGGATCCCCCACGCCCGCATCGAGGGCTGCGAGAGCTGCCGCCGCTACCTGATCAGCGTCGACCTGCGCAAGGACGGCGCCGCGGTGCCCCCGGTCGACGAGCTGGCGGCGATGCCCCTCGCGCTCCACGCCGAGAGCCTCGGCCTCCGCAAGATCGTGCCCAACCTCATGGGGTTGTAGCCATGGCCGTCAGGATCTCTCCGGGCACGGCGTACGGGTTCTTCACCGACACCAGCATCTGCATCGGCTGCAAGGCCTGCGAGGTGGCCTGCAAGGAGTGGAACCAGCTCCCCGGCAACGCCCCGAGCTTCCTCGGCGACAGCCTCGACAACACCGGCCAGCTCGACGCCATGAACTGGCGGCACGTCCAGTTCCTCGAGCGGTTCACGCCCCCGGCGCCGGGTGGCGGCGGTGGACGGCAGGCGTTCCTGATGATGTCCGACGTCTGCAAGCACTGCAACCAGGCCAGCTGCATGGACGTCTGCCCGACCGGCGCGATCATCCGCACCGAGTTCGACACCGTGTTCATCCAGCAGGACGTCTGCAACGGCTGCCGCAACTGCATCAGCGCGTGCCCGTTCGGGGTCATCGGCTTCCACGGCGACACCGGCACGGTGCGCAAGTGCACGCTCTGCTACGACCGCCTCCAGGCGGGGATGCAGCCCGCCTGTGCCCAGGCCTGCCCCACCCAGTCGATCCAGTTCGGGCCGCTCGACCAGCTCCACCAGCGGGCCGACGCCCGCCTCGCCACCCTCCACGGCGACGGGCACGAGGAGGCGCGCCTGTACGGCCGCGACGACAGGGTGTACGGGGGCCTCGGCGCCTTCTTCCTGCTGATGGACACGCCCGAGACATACGGGCTGCCCGCCGCCGCCAGCGCGGTGCGGCCGGGGCGCAACAACGCCCCCGGCTACCTCGGGGCGCTGCTCGGCTCGGTGCTCGCCGTGCTCGGCGGGCTGATCGCCTTCCGCCGGCGGAACGAGACCGAGGCAGGGTGATGGCCAACGAGCACTTCGCGGTCTCGCCGGACTGGCGCTGGTACATCCTCCTGTACTTCTTCCTCGCGGGCATCGCCGGGGGGGCGTACGTCATCGGCGCCCTCCTCCGGCTCACCGGCGCCGACCCCACCGCCGAGCGGGTCGCCTTCCTGGTCGCCCTGCCGGCGATCGTGGTGTGCCCGGTGCTGCTGACCCTCGACCTGGGCTCACCCGCCCGCTTCTGGCACATGCTCGTGAACACCACCCCCGGCGCCGGCGGGCTGAACCTGCATCTCGAATCGCCGATGTCGGTCGGGGTCTGGGCGCTGAGCCTGTTCTCGCTGTTCGCCCTGGCGTCGTTCCTCGCCGCTCTCGGCCGGCCGGCCGGGCTGGCGCGGCTGGTGGCGGGGCCGGTGGGCACCGTGATCACCGTGGCCGGCGCGGTGCTCGGGCTCTTCGTCGCGTCCTACACCGGGGTGCTGCTCAGCGTGAGCAACGAGGCGGTGTGGAGCGACACCTGGACGCTCGGCGGTCTCTTCCTCGCCTCGGGGATGAGCGCCGCCGCGGTGGTGGTGGCGATGGTCGCGCGGCGCCGGGCGGGGCCGGGGACGGAGCGGCGGCTCGCCGAGGCCGACGGCTGGTTCGCCCTGGTCGAGCTGCTCTTCGTCGCCCTCCTGTTCATCACCCTCGCCGCCGCCGGCACCGCCAGCACCGTGCTCGGCCACGGCTGGGTGCTGCTCTGGGTGGTGGTCGGGCTCGGCCTGCTGCCGCCGCTGCTCGGGCTGGCGCGGCGTGGCCTCGCCGGGGCGATGACGGCGGTGGCGCCGGTGCTGGTGATCCTCGGGGTGCTGGCGCTGCGGGCGGTGATCATCTTCAGCCCGCAGGGGTGAGCGGGCTCCGCGT
The DNA here is from genome assembly GCA_036495095.1 of Candidatus Dormiibacterota bacterium. Taxonomy (NCBI): domain Bacteria; kingdom Bacillati; phylum Candidatus Dormiibacterota; species Candidatus Dormiibacterota bacterium. The sequence continues at coordinate 5,932 of DASXNK010000096.1, forward strand.
CGGCGTCGAGCTGCCCGCCCCCGGCGACGACCCCGGCGGCTGGCTCGCCGAGGCCACCGCCTACGAGGCTGCCGGGGTCGACTCGCTCTGGCTGCGCGGCGGCGACGCCGGTGCCTGGGTGCTGCTCGGCGCCCTCGCCGCGGTGACCTGGAGGGTGCGGCTCGGGGTGCTGCCCGGTGCGGTCGCCGAGCCGAGCGCCGCCGCCGCGCTGGGCCGGCTGAGCCGTGGCCGCCTGCTCCAGGCCCGGGCCGGGCTCGGTGGCGACGGCATCGAGGTCGAGGGCGGCGAGGCCGTCGAGCGGTGGTCGCGGGCGGCGCCGCCGCCGGGGCGGCCGGCCTGGGCGGGGGCGCTGGAGGCGGCGGCGGCGGCCGGGGCGGCGGGGGTGCTCGTGCCCGCGGCGCCGGGGCTGCTCGACCTGCTCCGCAACCCCGACGCCGAGGACGACCGCTCCGACCTGCAGATGAGCTGCGGCTGAGCGGCGGGAACCCGGCGACCCACCCCCGCGTATGGTGGGGTGATGGACGACGAGGCGCTTCTCGACCGGGCCCGCCGGGGCGATCGGGAGGCGTTCGCCGAATTGGTGACCCGCCACCAGGATGGTCTCTACACCATGGCGCTCCGACTGCTGGGACGGCCCGAGGACGCGTGCGACGTCGTCCAGGAGACCTTCATGCGCGCCTACGTCAACCTCCCGAAGCTGCGTGGCGGGTCGGTGCGCGGCTGGCTCTACCGGGTCGCCGTCAACGCCGGCCACGACGTGCAGCGCCGCGGGGTGCGCCGCCCCGAGGACCCGCTCGACCGCGGCGACGGCAAGATCCTCGACCTGCCCGACCCGGCGATCGGGCCCGACGCCGTCGCCGAGGGACGCGAGCGCGCCCGGGTGGTGCGCGACGCGCTGCTCGCCCTGCCCGCCGACTTCCGCGAGGCGGTGGTGCTCCGCGACGTCAACCAGCTCTCCTACGAGGAGATCGCCGAGGCGCTGCGGGTGCCGCTGGGGACGGTGAAGTCGCGCCTCAGCCGCGCCCGGGCGATGCTCGCCGAGGCGCTCCGCGGCAACACCGCGATCTTCGCGGCCGAGGGCACCCGCTGATGGCCGAGCGCCACGTCGACCCGCTCTTCTCCGCCGCCTACGACGACGAGCTCGACCGCGGCGCCCGCCGCCGCTTCGACGCCCACCTCGAGGGCTGCACCCGCTGCGCCGCCGCCTTCGAGGACTACCGCACCGCCGTCGACGCGGTGCACCTGCTGCCGGCGGTGGCGATGCCCGCCACCGTGCGCCTCCCGTTGGGCGCGCCCCGGGCGGCCGCCGGCCGTGCCGAGGTGCTGGGGAGGCTGCGCGACGCGCTGCTCCATCCCCAGCCGGTGACCGCGGCGGCGACGATGGCGGCGGTGGGCATCGCCGCGGTGGTGCTCGCGGTGCACCACGGTGGCGGGGGCACCAGCTCGGCGACCGCCGGGAACGCCCCCGTCGCCCTCTCGCAGGGGTCGGGGTCCTCCGCGCAGGGAGCGGCGGGGTTCCCCCCCATCCCGGCTCCGGAGCGGCCCGTCCCCTGCCCGGTGGCCCCGGTCGCCGGCGGCGGGGCGGCGCCGGCCGGCTACGCCCACTCTGCGAGCACCCCCACCGGGACCGGGGGCGAGCTGGTCCTCGCCACCCCCGCCGACAGCTACGGGGCGGGCGAGACCATCCCCATCTACGCGCGCCTGACCACGCCGGGCTCGCCCGGCGGGGGCGGCGCCGTGGTCCCCTGCGTGAGCCTGGAGACGGACGGGTCGGCCGCGGCGTCCCAGCCCAAGGCCGCCGCGCGGGTCCCGCAGGGCGCTCCGCCGCAGGCGCCGGCGTACGACAGCGCCGCCCAGCCGACCCCGCTCGCCGTCGCCACCTCGGGACCGGCGCCGCTCTCCGCGGCGGGCTCGGCCGGTTCTTCGAGCCGGCTGCAGGGGTCCGGCCCGCTGCTCAGCGTGACCATCCCGGCGGGCATCGCGAAGGGGACGACGCTCCGGCTGGTGGCCGTGATCCCGGCCCACTACCCCGGCAACCCCGGGGACGTCCCGATCCAGGTGGTTCTCCTCATCACGGTCCGCTGAGCCCTGTTCGAACACCCGCTCGATCCCTAGACTCCCGGCCATGCCCGGCCGCCGTGCCGCCGCCCTGCTCTGCGCCCTGCTGGTGACGGCCTGCGGAGGAGCCGCCACCCCGCCGGCCACACCCCCGCCGGCCACCGGGGCGGTGGTGGTGAGCGCCGGCGGCCACAGCCTCGGCGACGGCAGCGTCGCGGTGCCGCCGACCCTCGACCTGCGGGTCTCCGCCGCCCGGCCGCTCGCCGCCGACGAGGGCAGGGCGATGCTCGACGATCGGCCGCTCCACCTCCACTCGGAGGCGGGAGCGCTGGTGGCGGCGGTGGCGGCGATGCCGCTGGGCTCGGCCCACCACCTCGACCTCGACGTGGTCGGCCGCGGCCGCCACCGGCTCGGCTTCCACGTGGTCGCACCCGCCGGCGCCATGGCCGCGCTCCACTCCGACCCGCGCGACGGCACCGTGCTCGACCTCGCCATCGAGCTGGCGCCCGCCGACCGCGCCGCGGTGGAGGCTGCGATCCCCGGCGGCATCCGCGCCTGGCAGGACGATCGCCACCTGCGGGTGTTCTGGACGGCGCCACCCGGGGGCCGGCTGCACCTCCCGGTGATGCCCACCGACCTCGGCTCCCACCTGGCGGCGCCGCTCGACCTCGACCTGACCGCGGTGCCGCCGGGGACGGTGCGGACCCGGGTGGTGCCCGCTCCCCCGGCACCGCCGCCACCCCGGCTGCTGCTCGCCTTCAGCGTCGCGACCGCCGCGTCGCGGGCGTCGGCGGCCGCCCACCTCGGCCAGATCTCCGTGCTCAGCCCCACCGGGCTGGTGGCCCACCAGGACGGCACCCTGACCGGCGCCGCCGACCCGCCGGCGGTCGCCGCCGCCACCGCGGCCCGGGTGCCGGTCTGGCCGCTGATCCAGAACGCGGAGTTCGACAGCGCCGCGGTGGCCGCCCTGCTCGAGGACGACGCCGCCAGCGGGCGGCTGGTCGGGGCGCTGCGCGCCGCCGCATCCGAGGCCGGCTACACCGGTCTCGACCTCGACTTCGAGAGCGTGCCCCCCGCCGACCGCGACCACCTCAGCGCCTTCGTGTCCAGGCTGGCGGCCGGGCTCCACGCCGACGGGCGCCGGCTGGCGATCGCGGTGGTGCCCCACAAGCCGGGCCACCTCAACTTCTACTCGGGTGCGTACGACCTGCCCGCGCTCGCCGGCCACGCCGACCTCCTGACCCTGATGGCGTACGAGGAGCACGGCCCCAGCACCGTGCCCGGCCCGGTCGCCGGGCTGGACTGGGACCGGCAGCTGCTCAACGGCAGCCTCGACCGCCTCCCCGGCGACAAGGCCCTGCTGGGGATGCCCCTCTACGCCCGCTCGTGGACGCTGACCGGCGCCCCCGCCGACGGCTACGCCCCGGCGCTGGCCACCGCACTCGCCGGGCCGGGGGCGCGGGTCGACTACGACTTCACCGGGTACACGCCGCTGGTGCGGACCGGCGCCGGCGACGCGGTCACCTACTTCGACGACGCCGACAGCCTCGCCCGCAAGCTCGCCCTCGCCGGCCAGCGGGGGATGGGCGGCACCGCGGTCTGGCGGCTCGGCTTCGAGGACCCGGCGATCTGGTCGGTGTTCCCGGCCACGCCCGCCCGCGTCTAGGTCCCTACGAGCCGCCCGGCTTGTCCTCGCCGAGGTCGGGCAGGTCCATGGAGTTGATCATCTCGCGGAAGACGGCGAGCTTCTCGTCGTCCTCGGCGGGCTCCTTGGAGTCGCCGCCCTCCTTGTCGGCCTCGGGCAGCACCCCGGCACGCTCGAGCACGTCGCCGGCGACGAAGATGCGCGCCCCCACCCGGACGGCGACGGCGATGGCGTCGGACGGCCGGGCGTCGATGTCGAGGGCCCGGCCGTCGAGGCGGGCCATGATCCGGGCGAAGAAGACGTCGTTGCTCAGCGAGGTGACCACGATGCGGTCGACGGTCACGTCCACCGCCCCGAGGATGTTCACCAGGAGGTCGTGGGTGATCGGGCGCTCCGGGGTGATCCCGGTGATGCGCAGAGCGATCGCGTTCGCCTCGTTGATGCCGATCCAGATGGGCAGGTAGCGCTCCGCCTCCTTCTCCTTGAGGATGACCACGTGCTGACCGGTGGGCATGTGGACGCGGATGCTGTCGACCGTCATCTCGGTGAGCTCGGACATAGCCTGATGATAGCGCTGGCCACCGAGGGCAGCCGAGCCGTCCGATTGCCCCTAGCGCAGCGGTTCGGTGACGGTCGCCCCCTGCCCCGGGCTCTCCTCGACGGTGACCTCGAGGCGGACGGTGACCTCGCCGAGGCGCTCGCGCAGCCGTCCCAGCAGGTGCTCGGCGAGGCACTCGCAGGTGGTGTTGCTCACCGGCAGCAGGCAGGTGTCGGAGGCGGGGAGGAGGAAGCGCCGGGCGCCCTCGCGCAGCTCCACCTCGCCCTCCAGCTGGGTCACCCGCACCTCCGGACAGGCGGTGGGGACGAGCATCCGGTGGTCGAGGAGCGCGACCTCGGCGCGCGCCGCCGCCTTGAGCAGGGCGAAGTCGATGACCGTGCCGTCCTCGCGCAGCCCCCCGTGGGCGCGCAGCGACACCGTGTAGTTGTGTCCGTGGAGCGGCTCCGAGCCCGTCTCCACGATGCTGAAGTGAGCTGCCGAGAAGCCGATCGACGCCTTGTCGACGTGAACCGTCACCTCACCCGCCGGCGCTGACGCGCCGATGGTGCGGGGGGACTCCCCCCTGCGTCCCCCCTGAGGCTCCCGCTCCATCGGTGGGTACCATAGCGCGTCGTGCCGCGCGAGACCCTGCTGCTCATCGACGGCCACGCGCTGGTCTACCGGGCCTTCTTCGCGATGCCCGCGCTCAGCAACAGCCGCGGCCAGATGACGAACGCCGCCTACGGCTTCACCTCGATGCTCCTCAAGGTGTTCGCCGAGCACAACCCGGTGTACGCCATCGCCGCCTTCGACCCCAAGGGGCCCACCTTCCGGCACCAGGAGTTCGCCGCCTACAAGGCGCAGCGGCCGCCGATGCCCGAGGAGCTGGTCAGCCAGATCCCGCTCAGCCGCGCCGTCGTCGAGGTCCTCGGCATCCCGGTCGTCGAGCTGCCCGGCTTCGAGGCCGACGACGTCATCGGCACCCTCAGCCGCCGCGCCGAGGAGATGGGCCTCGACGTGCTCATCCTCACCGGCGACCTCGATGCCCTCCAGCTGGTCACAGAGCACACCCACGTGTACGCCACCCGCCGGGGCATCACCGACACCATCGTGTACGACCTCGACAGGGTGCGTGAGCGCTACGGGTTCGAGCCGCCGCTGGTGGTCGACTTCAAGGCGATGCAGGGCGACGTCAGCGACAACATCCCCGGGGTGCCGGGGATCGGCGAGAAGACCGCCAAGGCGCTGGTCGCCGAGCACGGGACCGTCGAGAGCATCCTCGCGGCGGTGCCCGAGATGAAGCCCGGCCGGGTGCGCCGCGCCCTCGAGGAGCACTCCGAGCAGGCGCTGCTCAGCAAGCGGATGGCCACCATCGTCCGCGACGTCGACGTGCCCTTCGACATCGAGGGGGCGCGGCTCGGCGAGTTCGACCGCGAGCGCGCCCGGCAGCTCTTCGAGGAGCTGGAGTTCCGCAGCCTCATCCCCCGCCTCCCCGGCGGCGGCCTGGGCGCGCCCTCCGGCCCTCTCCCCGGTGCGATGGTCCCCATCGCCGGGCAGGTCTCGCTCCCCCTGGTGCCCGCCCCCTCGGCCACCGGCGTCACCGTGGTCACCACCGAGGCCCAGGCGCGCGCGGCGGCCGAGCGGCTGCGCGCCGCCGGACGGGTGGCGGTGCGCACCGTGGTCGAGGAGCCGGCACGGCGGGGCGCGGTGGTCGGGGTCGCCCTGGCGGACCTCGACGACCCCGCCCATGCCTGGTACCTGCCCGTCGACCACGAGCTCGGCACCCTCGGCGAGGCGGTCCAGGAGCCGGCCACCCCGGAGGCGGTCGCCGTGGTCGCCTCCCTGCTCGCCGACCCCGCCGTGGCCAAGACCGCATACGACCTCAAGCGCGAGCTGCTCGCCTGGCGCGGCCGTGGCCTCGCCCTGGCCGGCTGCGACACCGACCTGCTGCTGATCGCCTACCTGGTCAACACCCGCACCCGGGTGGCGCCGCTGCACATCCTCGCCGAGGAGCTGTGCGAGGCGCGGCTCGATGCCGAGGAGGTGCTGCTCGGCTCGGGACGGACCGCCCGCCGGCCCTCCCAGCTCTCGGTCCTGGAGGCGGCCAGCCACTTCGGGCGCTACGCGGCGCTGATGGGACCGGTGCGCACCGCCCTCGAGGCGCGCCTCGAGGAGTGGTCGATGCGCCGGCTCCACGACGAGATGGAGCTGCCGCTGGTGCCGATCCTCGCCGACATGGAGGTGCTGGGCATCGCCGTCGACGACGTGCAGCTCGGCACCATGAGCACCGAGCTGTACCAGCGCATCCAGGCTCTGGAGGCGGAGATGTTCGAGCTCTCCGGCCACACCTTCAACGTGGGCAGCCCCCAGCAGCTGCAGCGCCTCCTCTACGACGACCTCGGGCTCGCCGCCGGCCGGCGGATCAAGACCGGCCGGAGCACCGACGCCGACGCCCTCGAGGCGCTCCGGGACGAGCACCCGATCATCGACCTCATCCTCGAGTGGCGGCAGCTCACCAAGCTGAAGGGCACCTACGTGGATGCGCTGCCGCTGCTCCGCGAGCGCGACGGTCGGGTGCACACCTCGTTCAACCAGGCCGTCGCCACCACCGGCCGGCTGTCCTCCGCCGATCCCAACCTGCAGAACGTGCCGATGCGCACCGAGTGGGGGCAGCGGGTGCGCCGCGCCTTCCTGCCCGACCGCGGCCAGGTG
>DASXNK010000097.1 GCA_036495095.1 Candidatus Dormiibacterota bacterium
ACCGAGTCGAACACCGGCCGGAGCTCCGCGTACACCGCGCTCGCCGCGGGGTCGGGGCGTCGCACCTCGGCGACCTCGACCCCGTCGCCGGCGGCATCGAGGCCGCCGATCCGGCCCAGCGCCATCAGCCCCAGCAGTGCCGCGCCGCGGCTCGACCCCTCCGTGCCGGCGGGGAACTCCACCTCGACGCCGAGCGCGTCGGTGAGCATCTGCCGCCACAGCGGGCTGCGCGCGAACCCCCCGGTGGCACGCACCCGGCGCACCTCGGCGCCGGCGGCGTGGACGCTGTCGAGCACCACCGCCATCTGCAGGCACACCCCCTCGAGCGCGGCCCGCACCATGTGCTCGCGGCGGTGGGCGTGGGTGAGCCCGAGGTAGGCGCCGCGCGCCCAGGCGTCCCAGTGGGGGGCGCGCTCGCCGTAGAGGTGGGGGAGCATGAGCAGGCCGCCGCTGCCCGCCGGGGCCTGGGCGGCGAGCGCGAGCAGGGCGTTCTCGGCGTGCTCGCCGAGGTCGGGCGCGAGCGCCTCGGCGAGCCAGCCCAGCACCACCCCGCCGTTGTTGATGGCGCCGCCCGAGACCCAGCGCTCGCCGGTCAGCACGTAGCAGAAGAGGCGCCCGGCCTCGTCGATGTGCGGCTGCTCGACCGCGACCCGCACCGCCCCGCTGGTGCCGATCGAGCAGGCGGCCAACCCCGGGCGCACCGCACCCACCCCGAGGTTGGCGAGCGGACCGTCGCCGGCGCCCACCACCACCGGCGTGCCGGGGTCCAGCCCGATCGCCGCGGCGAAGCGGGGGCGCAGCCCGGCGAGCACGGTGGTGGTCGGCACCGGCAGGGGCAGCCGCGCGGCGTCGATCCCCGCCAGCGCCAGCGCCTGGGGATCCCAGTCGAGGGTCTCGAGCCCGAACATGCCCATCCCCGACGCGATCGAGTGGTCGACCACCCGCTCGCCGGTGACCTGCTCGACGACGTGCTCCTTGATCCCCATCCAGCAGCGGGCGGCCTCGAACACGTCGGGGGCGTGCTCGCGGAACCAGAGCAGCTTGACCAGCGGTGACATCGGGTGGACGGGGGTGCCGGTGCGGCGGTGCAGGGCCCGGCCCCGAGGGGTGGCGCGGAGCCGCTCCGCCTCCTCGGCGGCGCGCTCGTCGGCCCAGGTGACCGAGGGGGTGAGCGGCCGTCCGGCGGCGTCGACGGCGAGCAGGCTGTGCATCGCCGAGCTGAGGCAGACGCCGGCGACCGGCGCGCCCCGCTCGCGGAGCGCCGCCACCACCTCCGCGAGGCTGCGGGTGACCGCCTCGACGATCGCCGTGGGCGCCTGCACCGCCTCGCCGGGGTTCGGCTCCTCGAGCGGGTAGCCCGCGGAGGCGACCGCGTGCACCGTCCCCCCGGGGTCGACGGCGGTGACCTTGGTGGCGGTGGTGCCGATGTCGACGCCGAGGACGACCTCGTCCGCGCCGCGCTCCGGGGGCACCCGGTCAGACCACGGTGTTGAGGGCGAGCACGCAGACCAGGCCCACCACCGAGATCAGCGTCTCCATCGCCGACCAGGTCGTGAACGTGTCGCGGACACTCATGCCGAAGTACTGGTTGATGAGCCAGAAGCCGGCGTCGTTCACGTGCGAGAGGAAGAGCGACCCGGTGCCGATCGCGAGCGCCACCAGGGCCCGGTTGGCGGTGGGGCTGGCGGCGACCACGGGGGAGATGATCCCCGCCGCGGTCACCGTCGCCACCGTCGCCGAGCCGGTGGCGAGGCGGATGAGCACCGCCACCAGCCACGCGAGCAGCAGCAGCGAGAGGCTGGTGTGCTGGGCCGCGGTGGCGAGCGCCCCGCCGATGCCGCTGTCGATGAGCACCTGCTTGAAGCCGCCGCCGGCGCCGATGATCAGCAGGATCGACGCCGCCGGGGCGAGGCTGTCGCCGAGCAGAGTGCGGAGCGTGCGGCGCTCGACCCCGCGGGCGACGCCGAAGGTGTACAGGGCGACGAGCACGGCGATGAGCAGCGCGACGATCGGCTCGCCGACGAAGTCGCACCACCGCCGGGTGGGGTCCCTGGCGCCGAGGCGGAGGTCGGCGACGGTGCGCAGCAGCATCAGCGCCACCGGGAGCAGGATCGTGAACAGCGTGACCGCGAACCCGGGCGGATTCTCGACCCGGGTCTCGCGGGTCACCTGCTCGACCAGCAGCTTCGGCGGCCGCGCCACCGCCCAGCGTGAGGCCAGCAGGGCGAAGAGGGGTCCGGAGATCAGCACCGTGGGGAGGGCGACGATCAGCCCGTAGAGCAGGGTGGTGCCCAGGCTCGCCCTGAGCGCGGCGATGGCGATGAGCGGGCCCGGGTGCGGGGGCACCAGGCCGTGGAGCACCGACAGCCCGGCGAGCGCGGGGAGGCCGACGAGGAGGTACGTGTCGCGGCCGCCGGGATCGGGGCCCGCCGCCTCGAGGCGCCGCGCCACCGTGAAGATCACCGGGATGAGCAGCACCACGCCGATCTCGAAGAAGAGCGGGATGCCGATGATCATCGCGATCAGCGCCATCGTCCAGGGCGCCAGCCGCCGGCCGCTGCGGTCGACCAGAACCTCGGCGATGCGGTCGGCCCCGCCGCTGTCGGCGAGCAGCCTGCCGAGCATGGTCCCCAGCGCCAGCACCACCCCGACGTTGCCGAGCACCGCGCCGACGCCGCTCTCGAAGGAGGCCGCGACCGCATTCGGCGCCTCGCCCGCGGCCAGGCCCATCAGCAGCGAGCCGATCATCAGCGCGGGGAAGGCGTGGAGGCCGGCGCGCACCACCAGCAGCACCACCAGTGCCACCGCCGCCGCGGCGCAGAGGACGAGCCGGGTGTCGTGCGCCGTCCAGGCGGCCGCCGCCGCCACCAGGGTCATGCTCTGGCCTCCTCACCCCGGGCCATCACCCTCAGTCTGACCCAGCCGCTCCCCGGAGCGCACGGAGCGGACCGGTCACAGAGCTTAAGCACCTCTTGAACACGTGGTCGTCGCCGCCCCCCGGATCGCGTGCTCTACTGGGGCGGTGCTGTGGACGGCGTCCGGCGCGCGAGCGAGCGTACCGGCGCTGCCGACCCCGGCCCTGCTCCGCCGCGCCGCCCGCTCGCCACTGCTGCGGGTCGCGGGCACGGTCGCCGGCATCGTGCTCCTCGCCCGGTGCGTCGACCTGCGCAGCGCCGCGATCACCCTCCGCGGCGCCGACCGCGGATGGCTCGCCGCCGGGGTGGCGCTCGCCGCCGCCGCCTTCCTCACCGCCATCCTCGAGTGGGGCGTCTGGCTGCGCGCCGCGAGCCGGCGGGTCACCTGGGGCATGGTGTCGTCCTGGCAGGCGCAGTCGGTCTTCCTCAGCTCGCTGCTGCCCACCGGCGCCGGCGGCGACGCCCTGCGCGCCGTGGAGGCGGTGCGCGCGACCGGCTGCGGCCGTGGCATCGCGTCGCTGGTCGGCAGCCGGCTGGCGGGGGCGACGGGCATGGCCGCCTGGGGCGTGGCCGGCGCCCTGGCGCTGTCCGGCGGCGGCGTCGGAGTGGCCGCGCTGGTCGCCGCCGTGGCCTGGGCGGGGCTGCTCGCCGCCGCCTGGTCGGCCGCCCTCTGCGCGGCGCCGGCGATCCGGCGGCTGGGCGGGCACCGGCGCCGCGCGGTGCGCCGCGCCGCCGGGCTGCTGCACCCGCTCACCGAGGCGCTGGCCTGGTACCGCGGCCGCCGCGGGGTGGTCGGCGCCTCGGTCGCCGCGGGTGCGGTGGGCTGGGGCCTGCACCTGCTCAGCCTCGCCGCCCTGGGCCGCGCCGTCGGCATCGACGTCTCGCCGGCGGTGTTCGCGCTGCTGGTCCCGGTGGCGCTGCTGGCGACCCTCCTGCCCGTCACCGTCAACGGCATGGGGGTGCGCGAGGGGGTGCTGGTGGCGCTGCTCGCCCGCTACGGTGTCGACGCCCACCGCGCCGCGGTGCTCGCCGTGCTCGCCGACCTCCAGGCCCTTCCCGTCGCCCTGCTCGGTGCCGCGCTCTGGTTCGCCCGCCGTTCCTGACTCGAGTTCACGGCTCCCAAACGGCCGGGAGACCGCTGCTATCCTTCGGGTCTCGCATGATCCGTCAGGCCGGCAGGTTGGGGATACGAGGTGGCGCGATGAACACGGCGATCGAGGAGCGGATCCGGAGCCGCGCATACGAGCTCTGGGAGGCGGAGGGCCGGCCCGAGGGTCGCGAGGTCGACCACTGGCTGCGGGCCGCGCAGGAGGTGTCCGGCGAGGTCAACGGCGAGGCGTCCGCGGGGGGCGCGCCGGTCGCACGGCGCCCGCGCACCCGCACCGCGAGCGGCTCGACGAGCACGGCGACGCGCACGCCCGCCGCCACCGCCACCCGCAGCCGCGCGTCGAAGGGGACGGCACCGGTCTCCTGACGTTGACGCCGGCGTCGCCCCTCGCCCCGATGCGGCGCCCGGGGGGCATCAGCCCCGGGTCAGGCTGCGCCGGAGGCTCACCCCGGTGATCACCACCACCACCAGCGGCAGCAGCCACCACGCGGTGAGATGGGCCCGGAGGAGCAGCCAGGTGCCGACGAACCCGGCCGCCACCGCCGCCGCCACCGTCCAGTCGTCGCCGATCACGAAGCCGTACCAGAAGCGGACGAAGCCGCGGAGCGCGCCGATCACGAGCGTCGCATCGCCGGCAGCTGCGCCTGCTCGTGCTCCCGCGCCGCCGACCGTGCGAGCCGGCGCAGCGCGAGCGTGTACGCCGCCGCCATCGTCGAGTAGAGCAGCAGCAGCCAGAGGATGGCGGCGTCGCTGCCCGGCCACTCCACCCCCAGGCCCTCGGCGCCCCAGAAGGTGCCGAAGCTGGTGAGCAGCAGCCCGACCGCGAGCTGGAGCACGCTGCGGGGGATCCGCCGGACCCAGGCCTGCGAGGCGGCGGCGACGGCGCCGACCAGGACCACCGCGGAGACCGCACCGGCGATCGCGGGGGTGAAGTCGTTGGCGGTGGCGCCGAAGGTGACGGCGATGAAGGCCACCTCCAGCCCCTCGAGGAGCACGCCCTTGAAGGAGAGGACGAAGGCGGTCCAGTCGAGCTGCCCGGGCACCGGCGGCGGCTCGTCCTCGAGGTGCACGCCCCCGGCGTAGCCGGCGAGGCCGTTGGCGCTGACCCGCCGGATCCCCTTGCGCAGCCACTGCAGGCCGAACACCAGGAGGAGGCCGCCGACCACCAGGCGGAGCGAGGAGATCGGTACCACGGTGAGGGCGCGGCCGAGCGCCGCGACCACCACGGCCAGCACCGCGGCGCCACCGGCGGCGCCGAGCAGGCTCGAGCGCCAGCCGCGCGCCGCGCCGACCCCGATGACGATCACCGCCATCTCGATCGCCTCGACCACCGAGGCGAGGAATGCGGGGGCGAAGACCGCGCCGGGATTCACCATCCCGTCAGCGTACGTCGCCGGGCGCCGCCGGCGTCGTCCGGTACACCCCGTCTATCGTGGACCGACATGAGCACGGTCGCCGAGCGCACCCGCGAGCAGGTCGACGCCTACACCGAGGAGGCATCCGACGAGCGTCCGATCGCGGGCTACACCGCGGTCGGCGCCGCCTACCTGACCGCGGTGGGCGCGGCGGCGCTGGTCACCCGCCGCCGCGGCTGCCGGCTGCCGGAGCGGATCGACCCCGCCGACGTCGTGCTCATCGGCGTGGCCACGCACAAGCTCAGCAGGATCCTCAGCAAGGCGGGGGTGACCAGCCCGCTGCGGGTGCCGTTCACCCGTTTCCGGGGACGCTCCGGTCCGGCCGAGCTGCGCGAGGACGTGCGCGGCACCGGCGTGCGGCGGGCGGTCGCCGAGCTCGCCACCTGTCCCTTCTGCCTCGGCCAGTGGGTGGCCACCGGCTTCGCCATCGGGCTGGTGAACGCGCCTCGCGCGACCCGGCTGGTGGCCTCGGTCTTCGCGGCGCTGACCGTCTCCGACTTCCTCCACCTCGGCTACGCCACCTGCGAGCGGATCGCGGAGTGAGCCGGGCCGGCTGAGCCTCAGACCGCCTGGGCGCTGCTGCTGCGCAGGCGGGTCATTGCCGCGCCGGTGTGCAGCCTGCCCTGCAGCAGCGCCGGCACGCCGCCGTCGACGGCCTCCAGCCAGCTCCGCGCGACGTCGCGTCCCAGCGCGATGTGCGCGCCGGCGGCGGCGAAGTCGAGCACCCAGCCCAGGGCGCTCACCTCGACGATGTCGAGCCGCACCCCGGCGGCGGCGGCGGCGGCGACGGCGTGGCGGCGCTGGTGGATCTTGGTGACCAGGTTGGCCCGGCCGAGCATCGCGGTCAGCCGGTCGGGGGCGCCGGAGAGGGCACCGACGCTGGCGTCGAGGAGGACGATCGACCGCGCCCCGCGGCGCAGCGCCTCGACGATGCCGAAGTTGTCGACGAAGCCGGCGTCGGCGAGCATCCGGTCGCCGATGCGCACCGGGGGCAGCACCGTGGGAATCGCCGAGGCGGCGAGCACGGCCTCGGAGAGCGAGCCGGAGTCGAGGTACTCGAGCTCGGCGGTGATCAGGTCGACGGCGGCCACCGCCAGGGGCATGCGCAGGTCGTCGAAGCTCCTGCCTCCGAAGCTCTGGTCGATGATGCGGCGCATGTGGCTGTCGGAGAAGGCGGCGACGCGCCTGCGCGCCAGCGCGCCCACGTAGCCGCGCACCACCCCGCGGAGCAGCGAGCGCACCGACGGGTCGACCCAGAGTTGGAGCAGCGCCCTGCCCCCCTCGCCGTCGGGATGCCCGGCCAGCCAGGCGCCGTTCCAGGCGCCCACCGAGGTGCCGATGATGAGGTCGGGCCGGAAGCCGGCCTCGAAGAGCTCGGCGGCCGCGCCCGCCTGTGCCGCCCCGTTGGCGCCCCCGCCGGAGAGGGCCAGCACGAGGGGACGCGCCAGCCGCTCGAAGCGGTCGATCGCCGGCGCGAACGGCATGACTCGACGGTACACCGCCGGACCCGCCCCGACGCGGTGGGTGCGGCACATGGGGCTCGGACCTTGACCGGCTGTTCGGAGATGCTTAACCGGGCGCGACGTCACCCCATTCCCAGCCCGTCCAGCGGGTCACGGCGACGGCGATCACCGGGCCCTCGGGCCGCCGGGCCCGGTACTGCGGGTACCTCCGGGCGAGAAGGTCGAGCGCCGCCTCGCGCTCGTCGTGCTCGTCGGGGTCGAGGATGCGCGCGGTGCCGTCGGCCCGCACCCACCACAGCGCCTCCCAGCGCTCCTCGTAATGGTCGGCGAGCAGGCACACCCTCGGCTCGGCGCTGATGTGGCGCAGCCGGGCGAGGTCGGTGCCGCGCTTGGGCTTGTGGTCGACGGCGGTGACGATCAGATCGCCGACGGTGGCGAAGGTGACCGGCACCAGGTGGGGCCGGCCGTCGCCGCCGGCGGTCGCCAGCCGCGCCACCGGGGCGGCGGCGAAGCGCGATCGGGCCTGTTCGGTGCCGAGGTTCACGGTGCCGGCAGGATGTGGCCGGCGGGGGCACGATTGGCGCCGGGCGGTCCGCTGCGAGTAGCCTTGCCGCGATGGTCAGCTCGCGGGGTCTCAACTGGGTGAGGGCCCTGCTCGTCCCGCTCACGATCCTCTCCTGGCTCGCCCTCCTCATCGTCACCGGATGGCTGCTCAGCCACGTCACCCGGGCGCTGCTGCTGCTGATCCTCGCCGGGCTGCTCGCCTTCGCCGCCAGCCCGATCGTCAACCGGCTGGAGCGGTTCATGCCCCGGGTGCTGGCGGTGAGCGTCACCTTCGTGGGCGGGGCGCTGCTGATGGCGGGCTTCGCCACCGTGGTGGTGGTGGCCGCCGCCGACCAGGTCCAGCAGTTCGTCCACAATCTGCCCTCCTACTCGGACCGCATCCAGTCCCTGCAGCCGCGGGCGCTGAACCTGCTCCACCACTTCGGCATCTCCTCCGCCCAGCTCAACACCTTCCGCGAGAACCTGGTCGCCTACGCCCAGAGCATCGGCAGCGGGGTGGCCACCGGGGCCGTCGGCCTCGCCGCCAGCCTGGCGAACCTGATCATCGAGATGGTGCTGATCCTCATCCTCAGCATCTACCTCACCGCCAACAGTGGCAGGATCGCCGGCTGGCTGCGCGAGCAGGCGCCCGCCGACCAGCGCAGCCACGTCGAGCTGGTCATCTCCACCGTCAACCGGGTGGTCGGCGGCTACGTCCGCGGGACCCTGACGATGGCGCTGTTCATCGGCCTGCTGGTTGGCGTGGGCATGCAGCTGATGGGCGTTCCCTACGCGGTGATGCTCGCCGCCCTCGCGTTCTTCATGGAGTTCATCCCGGTGATCGGGGTGTTCATCTCCGGGGCGGCCTGCGCGGCGGTGGCGGCGACCCAGGGGGTGGGGCTGGCGCTGCTCGTCCTCGGCTATTTCGTGATCGTCCACATCATCGAGGGCGACGTGGTCGGCCCCCGGGTGATGGGCAGGGCGCTCGGTGTCCACCCCGCGGTGGCGCTGCTCGCCCTGGTCGCCGGCGGCGAGGTGCTGGGGCTGTGGGGAGCGCTCTTCGGGGCGCCGATCGCCGGCCTGCTGCAGTCGTTCGCCGCCGCCCTCTGGCGGGAGATCCGCGGCACCCGGATCGAGACCGCGACCGCCTCCGAGCCGATCATCCTCGCCGACGACGTCGCCACCGCCGCGTCCGGTCCGCGCCACCGGCCGGTGGAGGGGAAGTAACCGGGGCTCAGCCCTGCTGCTGCTGCTGCTGCTGCCAGTGGAGGGCGGCGCCGCGCTCGGCGGTCCGCGCCGCCGGCTCGCTCATCCGGGTCACCCGGACGGAGACCTCGGGGGGCGCGGCCTGGGCGGTGCCGTAGAAGACGCCGCGGTGGGGGGCGACGTCGCCGTAGTCGCGGCCCACCGCCAGGCGGAGGTGGTGGGGGCCGGTGGGCCGGCCGTGGGTGGGGTCGAGCCCCAGCCAGGTGCCGTCGGCGCCGCAGACCTCCGCCCACGCATGGGAGGCGCCGGTGGTCGTCTGCTGCTCGCCGGTGGGCCCGAGGTACCCGCTCACGTAGCGGGCCGGCCAGCCGGCGTGCCGGGCCAGCGCGAGGAAGAGGTGGGTGAAGTCCTGGCAGACCCCGGCGCCGCCCTCGAGCAGGTCGTCGATGCTGCTGTCCACGGTGGTGGCGCCGGCGCTGTAGGTGAACTCCCTGGGGATCCGGGTCGCGAGCTCGACCAGGGCGTCGAAGGAGCGGTCGTCGCGGATCCATTCCCGGCGGAGGGCCGCGGTGGTGGTGTCGAGCGGCACCCGCGGGCTGGCGAGGGCGAACTCCAGCCGGGCGTCGCGCTCGAGCTGCTCGGGGTCCCAGCGGCGCACCGTCGAGCGGCGCCGCTGCGGGGTGCTCTCGACCACCGTCTCGACCGCCAGCCCGAGGATGTCGTGAGCGTCGCCGACGTCGATGCGGTGCACGGTGTTGCCGAAGAAGTCGACCCGCGATCGCGGGACGGCGGGCGGAGAGGTGATCAGCGCGAAGGTGAGCGTGCGCTGGCCGCCCCGGTCGCGGGGCCGCATCCTCACCTCGTTGTACGAGGGCGCGACCCGCCCGCTGTAGCGGAGCACCGTGTGATGGGACACGGCGAAGGTCAGCGCTGGAGGACCCATGTGTCCTTGCTCCCCCCGCCCTGCGAGGAGTTCACCACCAGCGTCTCGGTGTCGCGTGCCACCCGGGTGAGGCCGCCCGGGACCACCCAGGGCCGCTCGTCGAGGAGCACGAAGGGCCGCAGGTCGACGGCACGGGCCTCGAGGCCGCCGTTGGGCGCGAGGCAGAGGGCGCGGGAGAGCTGCACCTCCTCCTGTGCCAGCCAGGCGCGGGGATGGGACTCGAGCTGGGCCGCGGTGGCCTCGCGCTCGGCGGCGCTCATCAGCTTCCCGAACCCGATGCCGTAGCCGCCGCTGGCGTCCACCGGCTTGATCACCATCCGCTCGAGGTTGGCGACGACGTGGCGGCGCTGGCGATCGTCGGAGACGTCGTAGGTGGGGACGTTGTCGATCAGCGGCTCCTCGCCGAGGTAGTACCGGACCATGTCGGGGACGTACGGGTAGATCGCCTTGTCGTCGGCGACGCCGCTGCCCGGCGAGTTGGCGATGGCGACGTTGCCGCGGCGCCAGGCCTCGATGAGGCCTGGAGGGCCGAGCAGCGACTCCGGCCGGAAGAGCAGCGGGTCGAGCCAGTCGGCGTTGACCCGCGAGTAGACGACGTCGACCCGCTGGAGCGCGCCGTCGTGGCGGCAGTACACCTCGTCCTCGTGGACCACCAGGTCGTTGCCGGTGACCAGCATCGCGCCGACCGCCTCGGCGAGCAGGCGGTGCTCGAAGTAGGCGGCGTTGTACGGCCCGGGGGTGAGCACCGCGATGCTCGCCTGCCAGGGTCGGGGGGCGATGCGCTGCAGGCTGCGGCGCAGCCGGCTCGCATAGCTGTCGATGCTGCGCACCCCGGCGGCCGCGATCCAGTCGTGGGCCAGCTCGAGCATCGCCTCCCGCGCCACCAGGGCGTAGGCGATGCCGGAGGGGACGCGGACGTTGTCCTCGAGCACCATGAAGACGCCGTCGATGCGCACCACGTCGATGCCGGCGACGTGGCAGTGGGTGGCCCGTGGCGGCCGCACCCCGACCAGCTCGCGCAGGTAGCCGTTGCTGCTGTAGACGAAGCGCGACGGCACCACGCCCTCGCGCAGTGCCCGCTGGGCGCCGTAGCAGTCGGCGACGAAGGCGTCGAGTGCCATCACCCGCTGGGCCAGCGCCTTCTCCAGCCCCCGCCACTCGGCGGCGGCGAGCACTCGGGGGATCGGGTCGAAGGGGATGATCGGGGCGCCCTCGCCCTCGGTGGTCTCGCCCTGGGGGACGCCGAAGGTGATCCCCCGCGACGCGAACCACGCGATCGCCCGGTCGCGCAGGTCGGTGAGCAGGGCCTCGTCCGCCAGGGTGCCCGCCATGGTGCGGGCGTAGGGGGGACGCGGCCGCCCCGCGCTGGTGACGCACTCGTCCGCCGCGGCGGGGAGCGGAGGCCAGGTAGGGCCGGGGGCGGGACCGGACATGGAACTGGCCACGGAGCTGGAAACGGCGATCACCATTCCACCGTACCCCGGGGCATGGGCCCGGGGTACGGGCGCGGTGCACCAGCCTCGCCGGGTCGGGGTTGGGCGCGGCCCGCCGCGGCCGGCGTCCCCCGTTGCCGCGATCGCGATTCAGGACGGGCAGACGAGCGCGGCCGGGGCGGGGCGGCACATTCCGACCAATCCCCCCGCGGTGCGGGGGCCGCTCACAGCACCGCCCGCCGCCGTTCTGTGCAGTCCGTGGGTACACCCGCGCCGCCGCCCTGCGCGATCGTGACCGGTATCCGACCGCCGGCCCCTGAGAGGAGGGTGTGAGAACCCGTGACCCACTCCGAGACCACCGAGCGCAGGCGGTGGCGCCGCCTGCCACTGCTCGCCGCCGCCGTCGCCGTCCCCGCCGCGCTGGCGATCGCGCCCGGGTCCGCCCTCGCCGCCGGCTCGTCCGTGGCGCTGACCCGGGTCAGCCCCTGCACCACCGCGAGCTGCCTCGCCTTCCTGCCCGCGGATGTCAGCGTCACCACCGGGGGCACGGTCACCTGGGTCGACCCCTCCGTGACCCTCTGCACCCTGCGCCCCACCGGCTCGCCCGACCCCGCCTTCCGCGGCGGCGGCCTCCCCGGCTACTCCTACACGTTCACGGTGCCGGGGACCTACGCGTACCGGTGCGCCGAGCATCCCGATGTCCGCGCCACCCTCACCGTGGTGAGGGCGGCGGCGGCCGCTCCGGTGGCGCCGGGCGCGACCAAGGCGGTGTCGACCAAGGTGCCCGCCACCGCCGCCGACCCCTTCGCGGTGGTGCCGGTGGTGACCACCCACACTCCCGGATGGGTCCCGATCGCCCTGTCGGTGGGGGGCATCCTGCTCGCGGTGGCGATCTCGCAGATCGGCGCGCGCCTCGACCCGGGGGCGAAGCGGTAGGGCGTCACCGACTCGAAAGGTCGGCGCGGGCAGACTGCGAGGGTTCACGTCGGTCATCTCCGGAGATCAGCTCATGGGGCGATTCCGCAGCCGCCCGCACCTTCCGCGCACCCGACGGGGCTGGCTGCTGTCCAGCCTCGCCGCCCTGGTGGCGGCGGTCGGCATCGCCTACGGCGCCTTCGCCATCCTCGCCGGAGGGAGCAGCCCGGCCGCGCTGAGCCTCAACTCCAGCACCAGCGGGAGCCAGAGCCCCGCCCCTCCCGCGATCGGGCACATCGCCGGGAGCTGGACGGTCGGCCCCGGCTCGGTCGCCGGCTACCGGGTCCACGAGAAGCTGGCGGTGCTCCCCGCGCCCAGCGACGCCGTGGGCCGCACCTCGAACATCACCGGTCAGGCCACGGTCACCCAGACCGGCACCACCCACACCGTCACCGCCGCCAGCTTCACGGTGCAGGTGAACACCCTGGCCAGCGACCGCGCGATGCGCGACCAGCGGGTCCACACCCTCGGCCTCCAGACCGACACCTATCCGACCGCAGCCTTCCAGCTCGCCCAGCCGGTCACCCTGCCTGCCGACGCCGGCAGCGGCGCGGTGGTGAAGGTGACCGCCACCGGCCCCCTGACAATGCACGGGGTGACCAGGACGGTGTCGATCCCGCTGAGCGTCCGGCTCTCCGGCTCGACCTTCGAGGTGGTCGGCGCCATCTCCTTCCCCTGGTCCGAGTTCGGGATGAGCGCCCCCAACTTCGGCAACTTCGTCACCGTCGCCGACACCGCGACCATGGAGATGGATCTGAAGTTCACCAGGGCCGCCTGACGATCGGCTGACCTGCGGCCGGTGGGAGTGGCCCGAACACGAGGCGAGCGCGGCGACAGCGATGTCACCGCGCTCGCGTGGCGCCGTCCCGATCGGTCACCCCGGACCGGCGCCCCTGGGGAGGGGACGAGCGCAGCGAACCGCGCTCGCCCCATCCGCGTCCTGACGAGATCAGTCGCCGGTCGTCGACGAGGCCTTGCCACCCTTGGCGCTGGCCTTGCCACCGGAGCCGCCGGCGCCACCCTTGGCGGTGCCGCCCTTGCCGCCGGCGCCCGCATCGCCCGCGTTGGCGCAGGACGCGTTGCCGGTGCTGCCGCTGTCCGACGCACCCCTGCTACCGCTGATGCTCGAGCCGGTCGACTTCTGGTTCTGGTTCGGCTTGCTGCCGTTGCTGAGAACCGGGACGAACAGGTTGCCGAGCAGGTTGGTGCCGTTCAGCAGCTGGGTCTGTCCACCGAGGATGTTGTTGAGGTCGTTGCTGGCGATGCCGCTCAGCACGCCGCAGGCGATCCCGTTGCCACCGGTGC
The DNA here is from genome assembly GCA_036495095.1 of Candidatus Dormiibacterota bacterium. Lineage (NCBI taxonomy): Bacteria > Bacillati > Candidatus Dormiibacterota > Candidatus Dormiibacterota bacterium. Next base: position 13,307 of record DASXNK010000097.1, read on the forward strand.
TGTCGCCGCCGGTGCCGCCGTTCGCCGACGCCCTGCCGCCACTACCACCCTTGGACGACGCGTGTGCGCTGCCACCGTGCGCCTTGCTCGCATGGGTGGTGAGCGTCATGGCCGAGCCACCCATTACTGCGGCAGCCGCCATGGCAGCGATGCCCATCATGCGCATGAGAAGTTCCCCCTCCTGTTGAGCCACCTTGTGACCCTTACGGTGGTTCCCTACGATCGGCGAGGGTCAGGGCTTGCACTCCCGGCCGAAATCGGTCGGTGCGGATCGTCCACAATCGGGCCTCGTGCCCCAGTCGCCGCTCGCCGTCATCGACATCGGGTCCAACTCCGGCCGCGTCGCGGTCCTCTCGCTGACCCAGGACGGCCACCTGGAGATGCTCTCGGACGGGCGCACCTCCCTGCACCTGATCGACGACGTCGCCGCCCGGGGGCGGCTCTCGCCGGAGGCGATCGACCGGGTGGTGCGGGCGGTGCACGACTTCCTCTGCATCGCCGTCACCGCCGGCGCCGAGCGCACCGTCGCGGTGGCCACCGCGGCGGTCCGCGAGGCGGCCAACGGCGCCGAGCTCGCCGAACGTCTCCTCGAGGAGACCGGGGTCACCCTGGAGATCATCGAGGGCACCGAGGAGGCCCACTACGCGCTGGTGGGGGCGGTGCACGGCCTCGCCGTCGAGGACGGGATGCTCGTCGACATCGGGGGCGGCAGCCTCGAGATCTCCCGCTTCCGCGGCCGCGAGGCGGTGTCGACCTGGAGCCTGCCGCTGGGCGCGGGCCGTCTCACCGCCGGCTTCCTCACCACCGACCCGCCCCGCACCGCCGAGATCCGCGCCCTCCGTGACCACGTGGAGGCGATGCTGCAGGAGGTGGTGGTGCCGATCCTCGAGCCCACCGAGCAGCTGGTCGGCACCGGCGGCACCATCCGCAACCTGGCCAAGATCCACCGCGCCCGGATCACCTACCCGATCCCGCGGATGCACGGCTACGTGCTCGATCGCGACCACCTCCGGGAGGTGGTCGACCAGCTCGTGATGGTGCCGCTGGCCCGCCGCGACGCCATCCCCGGGCTCAGCCGCGACCGCGCCGACACCGTCACCGGCGGCGGCCTGGCGGTGCTCACGGTGATGGACTGGATCCAGGCGCGCAGCCTCGTGGTCTCGGGGCAGGGGCTGCGCGAGGGCGTGGCCCTGGAGCACACCGGGCGGCTGCCCTCCGCCGCCGCCGCCCGGCGCGCCTCGGTGGCGGCGCTGGTGGCCCGCTTCACCACCTGGGAGGAGCAGCGCGCCAGCCGGCGGCGGCGGATCGCCGCCACCCTGCTCGACGCGCTGATGCCCCACGTCGACGACGACCTGCGCGACACCCTCGACCACGCCGCCCTCATCCTCGACGTCGGCCGCTCGGTCGACTACTACCAGCGCTGGGAGCACGCCGCCGCGATCGTGGTCGCCGCCGACCTGCGCGGCTTCACCCACCGGCGCATCGCCCTGCTGGCGAGCACCATCGCCGGCGCCGGGGCCGGCCGGCCCAACGTCCGCGGCTACGCGCCGGTGCTCTCGGCCGCCGACCGGCGGCCGGTCGAGCAGCTCTCCGTCATCCTCGCCCTCGCCGACCAGATCGAGCGCCGCTCCGGCGACTCCGACGGGGTGCCCCAGGTGCGCCAGCACGACCGCCGCCGGGCGGTGGCGATCCGGCTCGCCGGCTGCGCCGTCTGGCAGTCGACCGAGCTGGCCCGCCGCTTCAGGCGCGCCTTCGGTCGCGACCTCAGCGTCGACGCGGTGCCGGTGGGCGACCGGGGGTGACCGGCCGGGGGCTGCGGGCGGTGGCGGCGACTCTCGCCCTCGCCCTGCTCGGCGGCTGCGGCGGCGCGGGCACGCCGGCGCAGCCGGACACCGGCCCCGACGACCCCGCCAATCGGGGCGGCACCCTCACCCTCGGCGTCACCCAGGAGCCCACCTCCTTCCTCGCCGCCGGGGTCACCGACTCGATGAGCTTCTCCTTCGCGGTGGACGCGCCGGTGGTGGAGGGGCTGCTCTGGTACCGGTCGAAGGACGAGACCTCGGGCGCGCGGACCCTCGCCGACTTCTGGCGGCCCGACCTCGCCACCGAGGTGCCCACCGTCGAGAACGGCGACGTCCGGACCGCGGGCTGCCGGCCGGTGACCTACCAGGGCGCGTCGACGGTGCCGCCGATGTGCGTCACCTGGAGGCTGCGCGGCGGGGTGCTCTGGCACGACGGCAGCACCTTCTCGGCCCACGACGTCTGCGCGACGATGCAGCTCTACTGGCTGCGCTACGGCGTCCACAATCCCACCGCGGTCGGCGGCACCAGCGGCTACGACCGGCTGGTGGGCTGCACCGAGGACGGCCCGCTCCAGGCGACGCTGAGCTTCCGCAGCCCCTACGGCGCCTACCTGTCGCTGGGCTCGGGGACGTACGGCATCCTCCCCGCGCGCCAGCTGGAGAACGCCTTCGCGCAGAACCGCGACCTCGAGCGCACCCCGCAGACCGTCGACCTCAGCCGCGGCACCGGCAATGCCAGCGCCTATCGCGGCACCGACACCCTCGACAGGATCATCGTCGGCACCGGGCCCTTCGTGCTCGAGCGCTACGACCCCGCCCACGAGATCGTGCTGGTGCGCAACCACCGCTACTGGGACGCCAAGCGCCAGCCCCACATCGACCGCCTGATCTTCAAGGTGGTGTCGGACGTCCACTCCCAGCTCGACCAGGTGCGGGCCGGTGAGATCGACGTCGGCCTCGACTTCCGGCTCGCCTTCCTCTCCGAGCTCGAGGGTCTGGCCCGCTCCGGGCGGGTGCGCCTGCTCACCATCCCCGAGGCGGGCGCCGAGAAGATCGACCTCAACCTCTGCGACGCCGACGCCGGCCGCTGCGGCCCCCAGGCGATGCCGAGCCCGTTCACCGCCGACGTGCGGGTGCGCCACGCCCTGCTCACCGGGATCGATCGCGAGCTGATCGTGCGGACCATCGCCCGCGGCCAGACCGTGATCCCGCCGGACTCGTGGATCTCGCTCGGCTCCGGCTTCATCCGCGATCCCAGGGTGCCCACCACCCGGTACGACCCCGCCGCCGCGGTGCGGATGCTCGAGGACGCCGGCTACCGGCTCAGCCCCAGCTGCCACGGCGGCCGCGGCCGCGCCGACGCCTCCGGCCGGTGCATGGATCTCAGGCTGGTCACCACCTCGGGCAACGCCGCCCGCGACCAGACCCAGATCGCCGTCCAGGCCGACCTCGAGCGGCTGGGGATCTTCACCGAGCTGAGCACGGTCAAGGCGGCGCGGCTGGTCGGCGGCTTCGCCGACGGCGGGCTGCTCAACACCCACGCCTACCAGATGGCGATGTACACGATCGTCGGCGCCGCCGATCCCGACACCTGGTACGGCGCCTACCACGGCAACTGCGGGGGAGCCTGCCCCGCCGACGACCAGATCCCCTCGCCGACCAACCAGGGGGCCGGGGGCGACGTCACCGGTGAGAACAACCCCGAGGTCGATCGTGCCTTCGAGGAGGGGCGCGCCGCGGTGTCGCTCGCCGAGCGCGGCCGCGCCTACATGCGCGCCGAGGAGCTGCTCGCCGCCGACCTCCCCGAGCTCCCGCTCTATCAGCAGGTGAGCGTGATGAGCCTCAGCAGCCGGCTGCTGGGGGTGCGCCGCAACGACAACGCCTGGACCTTCAACAGCGCCGAGTGGTACTGCGCGGGCGGCCGCTGCCAATCCTGATGCCACGCTGACCCATGATCGCGCCGGCAGTTCACCCGCGGGTGAGTTCTGGTCAGGCGCGTCCCCGACCCATGGTCAGGTACCAGACGCCGCCGACGAGGGCGATCAGGACGATCACGTACACGATGATGTGCTTGGTGCCGAGGAGGGCGGATGCGAGCATGGTGCCGGCGAGCTCGGATGCGATCATGCGCAGCAGTCTAACTCGGCCGGCAGGGGCCCGGAGGACACCGGGGACGGTTCGTGGCGCACGGGACCGGCGATCTCCACGGCCACGGGACGCACCCGACGACCTCACGGCGGATTCAGGCGGGTCTCCTCGAGGAGGGAGGGCAGCCATCGACCAGCCCTGACGCGATGGAGCTTGGCAGCCCAGGCCCTCGGTCCCGTCAAGGGCACGCCGCTTCGCGGTGGCCTGCGGCCACCCCTGACGGGCGGGCACTGGGCCGCCCTGACAGCCCCATCGGGCCGGACGACGGCCCCCCACCCAAGGAGACCTCGCCATGCTGAACTGCGCGGAGATCATCGGCCGCCTCACCCGCGACCCGGAGCTGCGCTACACCCCGAGCGGCAAGGCCGTCGCCCAGCTCGGCATCGCCACCAACTCCTTCGCCGGCCAGGACGAAGACGGCCAGGCGCGCGAGTACACC